>JAQGNM010000090.1 GCA_028291845.1 Massilia sp.
CTGAGGCCGGCGGCATGGAAGCGGGCAGGCGACCGAACGCCTGCGTAATCGCGCCGGATGCGGCACGCGCCTTGCCGTCGTTGACCGACGAGATGGCATACATCACCACGAAAAAGGCGAACAGCAGGGTAATGAAGTCCGCATAGGACACCAGCCAGCGCTCGTGATTCTCCGGCTCTTCCTCGTGACGTTTGCGGGCCATTGCTGCCTTACGCGGTCCAGCCGGCCAGGCGGTCGGCAATGAGCATCGAGTTCTCGCCCGAGGTTATGCCGCACAGGACGTCGACCATCAGTTCGCGCCGTCCGACCTCCGTCTGCAGGAGCGACTTGAGCTTGCCGGCCACAGGCAGGAACACCAGGTTGGCCAGCCCCACGCCGTACACCGTGGCGACAAATGCGACAGCAATGCCGGCACCAAGGCGGGCCGGATCGCCCAGGTTCTCCATGACCTGAATCAGTCCCAGCACCGCGCCCAGAATCCCGACCGTTGGCGCGTAGCCACCGGCAGATTCCCACACCCGCACCGCGGCGCGTTCCCGCCGCTCGTAGATCGTAATGTCCTGTTCCAGCACCATGCGCAGCCGTTCAGCGTCCGCACCGTCTGCGATCAGGTGCAGGCCCTTGCGCACGAACAGGTCGGTTTCCCGTTCACAGAATCGCTCGAGGCTCAACAAGCCTTCGCGCCGGGCGCTGGCGCACCACAGCATCACTGCGCTTGCCAGGCGCGCATGCTCGTCCGGCGCAGATACGAATACATGGCGCGTCATCCGCATGGCGCGCAGGAACACAGGCCAGCCCGATTGCAGCAGGACCGCGCCCAAGGTGCCGACGGCGACGATCAGGAACGCCGCCGGCTGAAGCAGCGATCCGGCATGGCCGCCTTCGAGCAGCTGGCCGGCGACGATACCGGCCAGCGCCAGCGCCAGCCCGGCTAGGCTACCCCAGTCCATTCCTGCTCCAGTAATCGGGCGCGCATGCGGGCCACGGATTGCGTGTGCAGCTGGCACACCCTTGATTCGGACACGCCCATGATCGCGCCAATTTCCTTCAGGTTCATCTCCTGCTCATAGTAGAGGCTCATGAGGATTTGTTCGCGCTCGGGCAGGGCTTCGATGGCATCGATCACCGCGCTGCGAAAGCTGGTGTTCATGAGCGCCTGAAACGGGTCGCCCGTGCCGTCGACGCAGAAGCGGTCAAGGAAGTGCTCGCCGCCATCGACTTCCTGAAAATCCTCGTAGTAGATCAGCTGGTGCCCGCCGGACTCGTTGAGCAACTCCTGATACTCGGCCAATGGCATTTTCAGGCGCGCGGCGACTTCCGCCTCGGTCGGCGGCCGGCCGAGTTTCTGCTGTGTTTCGGCAATGGCCTTCTCGACCTTGCGCATGTTGCGGCGCACGCTGCGCGGCATCCAGTCGGCGCTGCGCAGTTCGTCCAGCATCGCCCCGCGAATACGCTGCACCGCATAGGTTTCGAACTGCGCGCCATGCGAGTCCTCGTAACGGTCCATGGCGTCGAGCAGCCCGATCATGCCGGCTTGAACCAGGTCATCGACTTCGACGCTTGGCGGCAGCTTCGCGTGCATCATGTGGGCCAGGCGTTTTACCATCGGCGCATGCTTGGCCAGAAGGTGATTGCGATCGGTCTTGCCGCTTGCTGTGTACATGCTTCAGATCCTGACGGTTGAACCGGGTGACTGCGGATTGCTCCGGCCTGATGCTTCGCCGTCACGGGCGAAACGACCGGCCAGATCGCGAAAGGCGACGGATGCGTCAGCCAGTGGAAAGGCGTCGATAACCGGGCGGCCAAGGCGCGAGGCGCGGGCCAGGTGTTCATCGTGGGGAACGGCGCCAATCGAATGAATTTCCAGTGCGAGGTAACGACGCGCCGCCGTGGCGATGCTCTTGTAGATCTTGGCGGCGCGAATCACGTCCGTTCCGGTGACTAAGATGCTTACCGGACGCCGGCCGTACCGGTCCGATACGCGCTTGACCAGCGAGTAGGCGGCAGTGACCGATTCCGTCCGGTCTTCGACCTGCACAATGATCTCGCCTTCGGCCATGGCCGGCAGCGGCAGCATGTCAGAGCGGTCAAGCTCGGCGTCGACCAGCAGGATGTCGTTTTCCCCGGCAAGGCGCGCAAAGAGGGCCGCCATGCTCCGGCGCTCCGTGTCATTCATACCGCGCCGCGCCATGACAGCCAGCGAAAAACCCTGCTGCATCGGCAGGATCACGTCCGACAGCCGTCGCTGGGAACAAGCCGCCTGAAGCAGCGTGCCGCCGTTGGCGCGGTCGAGTCCGGCACCTACGCCGCGGGTTGTGGAATTGGCGTCGATCAGGAGCACGCCGCTGCCGGTGCGCGCCAGCGACGCACCGAGGTTGAGCAACGTCGCGCTTTTCTCGTGACCAGGCGCGGAAGACAGGAATGTCAGCACCCGCGGCGCGGGTTTGGCAATCATGCGCCGCAGGCCTTCCGCCTGGTCCGTACGGATACTAGCCAAGCAACACCTCGCTTAGCGTCGGGTCGTTCATCAGGTGGGCGGTGCTGCCAATGATCAGCGGCAGCTCTTCGTCCTGAAATTGGTTCGTGGCGCTTTCCTTCTTGAGCTTGAAAGCCCGGTCCACCAGAACGTTCGGCTGCGCCAGATGCAGATCTTCCGGCACCCGCTGGCCGTTGGCGATGTATTGCAGTTGCAGCTTCTGGCGGATGATCACGTCCAGCACGCTGCCGATGGTGACGGCTTCGTCCATCTTGGTAATGATCACGCCGGCAAGCCCGTTGCCCTTGTAGGCTTGCACCACCTCGTTGAGCGTGTCGCCGGTGGATGTGGCCGACATGCACAGGATGCGCTTGACCGGCATATCGGCTCCGCAGAGCATGGCGACCTGTTCGGCCACCATCTGGTCGCGCTGGCTGGCGCCGGCCGTGTCGATCAGGATCGTATGCTTGTTTTTGAGTTCGGCCAGCGCGATGCGAAGGTCCGCTTCGTCCTTGACCGAATGCACCATCACGCCCAGGATCTTGCCGTAGATGCGCAGCTGCTCGAAGCCGCCGATACGGTAGCCGTCGGTCGTGATCAGCGCCAGCTTGCCCGCGCCGTGGCGCATGACGCAGCGTGCCGCAAGTTTGGCCGTGGTCGTGGTCTTACCGACGCCGGTCGGCCCGACCATCGCGAACACGCCGCCGTTGTCGAGGATGGCGTTCTCGTCGGGCGCTGCTGCCAGATTGCGCTTCAAAACACCCTTGATCCAGTCCATCGCCTCAACGCCGTTCTGCTCGGGCAGGTTTTCCGTCAGGTAGCGCGACAGGCTCGACGAAAAGCTCGCTGCCAGCAGTTCGCGCAGCACCGTGGCCTTCATCGGCTCGCGCCGGTGCTGCGCGCCCCAGGAAATCGCCGCTAATTGGGATTCCAGCATGCCGCGCATGGAGCGGATCTCGCCCATCATCTCGCGCATGTCGCCGGCGCTGATCGCTGCGCGCTCCGGGTCCTGCGCCACCCTGCGTTCAACGACCGGTTCAGGCGTCGGCGTCGGTTCCGGTACCGGCTGCGAACGCAAGCGCTCAAAAGCGGCGGGGCGCAGCGCCGGGGCCGGCTCAACATGGCGCGGTTGCAGCGGGGAGGGCTGTGCGGGGCGGGTAACGCGCTTGGCCGACAGGGCGGCGATGAGCGTGTCTGG
>JAQGNM010000101.1 GCA_028291845.1 Massilia sp.
CGCCAATCGTCAGCAAGATCCGCCACCGCAAACTCGCCGTCGGCGCGACGATCCTGCTACGCATGCACGAAAAGTCCGAACTCAGCATCCGCGACCTCAAGGAACTCGCCAGCGCCTCAATGCACTAAAATTGATCACACAAAAGTGAAAACCTACTTTTGTGTGGCCTGATCGGTAAGCCAGGAAACCAGCTTACCGGCGCAGAACCAGTCAGGCAAAAATTACCGGCAGAGCCGGGAATTTTTGAGGGACGCAACCCCGATTCGTGCGTCGTTCGCCTCGGGGAATGGCGTTTCGACTTGCAACGGCCTTCACAGCGGGGGTCTGGCACTGCGTGCCTGACCCATTTTTGAGTCGCCAGCACAACAAAAAGGCGACCATCCGGCCGCCTCTCAAAGCGCGATTTCTCGCTTACACCTTCTTCGGCCGCCCCGTCTTCAACTGCGGCAAATCGCCCAGCACCCGCTGCAGGGTCGCCATGTCCATCTGGCTGATCAAGGCCACGCCGATGCGCAGCAGTTCGCTCTTCTTGATCTCGAAGCCGGCCTTCAGGCAGGCCTTTTTGACTTTTCCCAGCACTTCGTATTCATGCGCCGGCATGGTGAAGCTGTCGCGCACCAGGTCGGTACGGGTGGCTTTTTCGCGCACATGCTCTTCGGCCGCGGCTTTCGGCTTGGCAGCCTTGGCCGGCTTTGCCGCCGCGTTTGCGGCAGGCTTCGCAGCGGACTTGGCAACTGGCTTGAGCGCCGGCTTGGCCGCCGGCTTGACGGCGGCGCTGGCAGCGGCCTTGGCGGCCGGTTTTGCCGCAGGTTTGGCAGCGGGCTTTGCCGCGGGTTTCACCGCGGGTTTTGCCGCGGGCTTGGCCGCCGGCTTGGCAGCTGTGCTGGTTGCGCTATCGGTATTGGTTTTTTTTGTTGCAGCGGGCTTGCGCATTGAGTTCTCCGAAGTAAATTAAAACAAAAGCATTAAACAGTATAGTTGTTTTGACAAAAACATGGTGCAGTCAGGCGCTGATACGGACGATGAAATCGATATCGACCTCGTCCCACCACTCGCGCTCCTTCTCGATCCAGTAGGACAGGGTCGGATGATGGGTCACCCAGGCGCGGCGGATTTCGAGTTCGATGGTCTTTTTCATGCGCACGCGCAGCTCGCCGAAGTCGCCTTCAATCCTCGCGTGCATCAGCAGGATCGCCAGGCGCAGCGCCAGCACCGCCTTGGCGAAATCAAGCTCGTCGAGCGCCTCGCCCAGCTTGCGCAGGTTGCCTTTCTGCGCCACCACCAGGCGCGCCATGGCTTTTTGCTCGCGCGTGGTAAAACCGGGCAGGTCGGCGTTCTCGATGATGTAGGCGGCGTGTTTGTGGTAGCCGGTGTGCGACACCAGCATGCCGATTTCGTGCAGGCGCGCGCTCCAGCCAAGCAGCTTGACGTAGCCGTCGCCGCCTGGCTTCAACTGGTTATACAGCGCCTGCGCCTCCACCGCCACCCGCGCGCCGCGCGCCGGATCGGCGTGAAACTGCACGGTCATCAGCCGCACCGATTCGTCGCGCCGGTCGCGGTGCATGGCGCGCGCGTACAAATCCCACATCACGCCCATGCGCAGGCCCGCCTCCACCGGCAGCAGCACGTCCACCGCCATCTCCGTCATCACCGCGATGAGGATCGCCAGGCCGCCGATGACGGTGGCGGCGCGGTCCGGTTTCAAGCCCGGCAGGTCGATGCGGGCGACGTCGCCGAGCGCGATGAAGCGCTGTTTCAGCAGCTGCAGCGAGGCCAGCGTCAGGCGGCCGTCGCCGATGCCGTTACGGGTCACGACTTCAGCGAGCGAGCGGATGGTGCCCGACGAGCCGTAAGCGCTGCGCCAGAACTGCCGGTGAAACGGCGGCGCGGCGTCCTCGAACTGGCTGCGCGCCGACAGGATCGCCGCTTCGAACGCCGCCGCCTCGATGCGCCCGCCGGGAAAAAACGTCAGGCTCTGACGCACGGTGCCGACGCTGAACGACTCGACCCGCATGATGTCCAGACCTCGTCCCAGGATCACTTCGGTGGAGCCGCCGCCGATATCGATCACCAGGCGCCGCTCGGCCCGCAGCGCCAGCGCGTTGGCCACGCCCATGTAGATCAGCCGCCCCTCCTCCTCGCCCGAGATGATTTCGATCGGGTGACCGACGGCCTGTTCGGCGCGCGGCAGGAACTGGTCGGCGTTGTTGGCCAGGCGCAGGGCGGCGGTGCCGACCACGCGCACGGCGTCGAGCGAAAAGCCTTCTAGCACGGCGCGAAACGAAGCGAGGCAATCGAGCGCCGCCTGCATCGCCGGCGCGGTCAGATTGCCCGCCTGGTCCAGGCCTGCGCCCAGGCGGATCGGCTCGCGCAAGCTCTTGACGACGCGGATCGCTTCGCCATCGTGCTTGCCGATGTGCAGGCGAAAACTGTTTGAACCTAGATCGACTGCTGCGTACATGGAGCTTCCTCTTGCGACCGGATTGCACACGTTCGGCACTTGAACGCCCATTCGGCGCGCGTCCAAGCTCGGCGCGGCCGTGGCAACCGTATTACTGTAACCCTGCCACATGACAGGCTGATGACCGAACTAAATCGTTTGCGCGTTCAAGTGTGCCTCGGGCGCGGCCACCACGCAATTGCGGCCGGCCTGCTTGGCCGCCTGCAGGGCGTCGTCGGCGCGCTTGAACAGGCTGGTGGTGCTGTCGTCGGCGCGCAGCACGGTGACGCCGAAGCTGGCGGTCAGCGCGATCATCGCGCGCGCGCTCTTGGACGGCGTGGCGGCCACCGCCGCGCGCATCCGCTCGGCCACCACCACGGCGGCGGCCAGCTCGGTACGCGGCAACAGGATGGCGAATTCGACGCCGGCCAGGCGCCCCAGCTGATCGCTGTCGCGCAGGTGGTGCTTGCAGACGTCGATCACCGCGCGCAGGGCGGTGTCGCCGGCGGCGTGGCCATAGCTGTCGTTGACCCGTTTGAAGTTATCCAGGTCGAACACCACCAGCGCGGTGGCCACGCCGGGGCGGCGCGCCAGCGCCAGCCAGGGCGCCAGCGCCATGTAGAAGCCGCGCCGGTTGGGCACGCTCGTCACCGGGTCGACCACTTCGAGCCGTTCGGCATCGCTTTGCAGGCGCTCGCGCCCGAGCAGCAGAAAGCCGAAAGCGCCCAGCAGCATCAGCAGGTAAAACGCCGCCGAGGACCACAATTGCAGCAAGCCGTTGCTGATCCAGCCCCAGCCGGCAGGGGCGGCAAGCACCATCACGCCGCGCGCCTCCACCAGCAGCGCCAGCGCGCCGA
>JAQGNM010000140.1 GCA_028291845.1 Massilia sp.
GAATCGATCGAAGAGGCGGTGCACCGCGAAGTGTTCGAGGAAGTCGGCCTGACCGTCACCAACCTGCAGTATTTTTCCAGCCAGTCATGGCCGTTTCCCCATTCTTTGATGATCGCGTTTACGGTAGACTACGCCGGCGGCGAAATCAAGGTCGACGCCACCGAGATCGAGGAAGCGCGCTGGTTCGGACCAGGCGACGAATGGCCGCCGCGGGTGCCGCACGTATCGATCTCGAGCATCCTGGTCGACACCTACCGGCCCGCAACGCCATAAACCGCCCGCTTGCCATCCTGGTGGTCGAAGACCACCCGGTGATTGCGCGCCAGATCGTCGGCTTCCTCGACGGTCTCGGGTGGCAGACCGATCACGCCGCCAGCGGCGCCCTGGCGCTGACGCTGGCCACGCGCGAGACCTATGACGTCGTCGTGCTCGACCTCAATCTTCCCGACATGGACGGCCTCGACGTTTGCCGCGCCATCAAGCAGCAGGCGCCGCGCAGCGTGCCGGTGCTGATGCTGACCGCGCGTGACGCCTTCGAGGACAAGGCGCGCGGTTTCAAGGGCGGCGCCGACGATTACGTCACCAAACCGTTCGACCTGCGCGAGCTGGCCTTGCGCTGCGAAGCGCTGGCGCGGCGCGGGCAACTGCACGTCGACCAGCACACGCAACTGGGGCCGCTGACCCTGCTGGCGCGCGAACGGCGCGTGCTGTACCAGGGCCGGCCGGTGCCGCTCACGCACAGCGGTTTCAAGATACTGTCCTTACTGTGCGACGCCTTCCCGCGCGCCGTCGCGCGTTCGGCGCTGATGCACGCCCTGTGGGGCGCCAACCCGCCCGACAGTGACGCCCTCAAATCGCACATCTATACGCTGCGCAAGCAACTGGCGGCGGCCAGCGGCCAGCCGATGGTCGTCACCATTGCCCAGCTCGGATATCGCTTGCAGCTGTCGGCCGATGTTTAGCTCGATCCGCCACCGCTTGTTTGCCGCCCTGGCTGGCTTTACGGTGCTCATTTGCGTTTGCTACACGGCGCTGGCGCTGGTGGTTGCCTATGTAACCGAAGACACGCTGGTCGACCGCCTGCTCGAGCGCGAGGCCGCCGGCATCGCTGCGCATTTTACGGTGCACCGGCAACTTAAAACGCCGGCCGATCCCTTGATCGCCATTTATACCGACCAGGCCGCCTTGCCGCCGGTGGTGCGCCGGCATCTTGCCGCCGGCAGTAGGCGCGCGGAAATATTTACCGATACCGGCCAGCATTATCACCTGCGCACGCTCGAGCTGGCCGGCGGCGCGCCGGCGCCGCTGGTGTATTTGCTGGCTGACGTCGCCCCGCTGCTGGTGGTGTCGAAGGTGATTGGCGAGGTGGGCGGCGTGCTGCTGGGCGTCGCGCTGGCGCTGACCGGCCTGGCCCTGCTGCTGGCGTGGTGGTTGTCGCATAAAATGGTGCGGCCGCTGCAGGTGCTGGCGGCCGAGGTGCGCGAGCTCGCGCCCGGCGCCGCCATCTCCCTCAGTGCCGCCGGCCGGCCTGACGAGATCGGCTACCTGGCCGACAAACTGGCCGCCGCCATTGCGGGATTGCAGGCAGCGCTGGCGCGCGAGCACGCTTTTACGCGCGACGTCAGCCACGAGTTGCGCACGCCGCTCACGGTGATGCGCAATACGCTGGGCACCGGTGCTGGCACCGGTGCGGCGCTGGCGGCCGACGCGGTGGACGAACTGCGCGCGGGAGTTGCTGAAATGGCCGGCACCATCGACGTCTTGTTCGCCCTGGCGCGCGCCGAGCATGTGCAGAGCGCCGTATTCGACCTGCGCGGCTGCATCGAAGAAAGCCTGCTGCGGCTGTTTGACACGGGCGACCGCGATCCTTGTGTGCTAGACATGCAGCTGGCCGAACGCCTGCCGGTGGGCGGCAATGTGCAGCTCACTGCGCTGCTTTTGAACAACTGCCTGGGCAATGCCCTGTTCCACGGCGGCCCTGCCTGCCGCCTGCGCATCTCGATGGCCGATGGCGTGCTTCACCTGGACAACACGATCGACAGCGCACGTCCCGCCACGACCCAGGGCTTCTTGCACGGACAAAATCTATTGCGCCGCATCGCCGCGGCGATCGGCTGGCACATCGCGTTTTACGGCGGCGCCGCGGAATATCGCGTGGAAATCGTTCCGTTGCCTGAATAAACCCGCGGATTTCACCTGGGTTTCACCAGCGCCTTTCTATGCTGTGGTTTTATCAATCTTTGAAACCACCCATGAAAAGCCTGATCACCGTATTTGTTCTTGCCTGCACTGCCGCGCCGGCCCTGGCCCAGGTGCAAACCCTGGTTCACAAGGATGAAAAGCGCAAATATATCGTGTACACGCCGGCCTCGTATGCCCCCGATAAATCCTATCCGGTCGTGTTCAATTATCACGGCGGCGGCATGAGCATGGCCGAGCAGATGTTGTATACGCAGATGAACCGCGCTGCCGACCGTCACCAGTTCATTGCCGTCTACCCCGCCGGCATCAAGCAGGACTGGAATGTCGGTTTCGGCATGTCTTACCTGGAGGGTAGCGACGACATCGGTTTTACCGAGGCGGTTTTAAACAAGCTCAAGAAGGATTACCGCATCGACAGCGAGCGGATCTATGCCACCGGCTTGTCGCGCGGCGGCTTTTTTGCGCTGCGCGTGGCGGCCGAGTTGCCGCAATTGTTTGCCGCCGTCGCTTCGGTGGGCGGGCCGATGCCCGAACCGGTGCTGCAGCACCACAAGCAGGCGGGCAAGGTCGGCGTCATGCTGTTGCATGGCACGGCCGACCAGGTGGTGGCCTATGGCGGCAAGCAGGGCAGTTACCTGTCGGCGGCCGACAGCTTTGCCTACTGGCGTCGGCACAACGGCATCGGTGGCGACGCCGCGCACCCGCGCCGCATCGATGCCGATGCCGGCGATGGTGCCGAGGTCGAGTGGATAGAGCAGGGCAACGGCAGGCAGAGCGTGGCGATGGTGACGGTGCGCAACGGCGGCCACACCTGGGCGGGCGCCGACCCCTTCAATGTCGGCCTGCCGATCGGCATCACCACCCGCGACATCGACGCCAACGAAGCGATCTGGCAATTTTTTGCAAAGCACCGGCGCCAGCCCTGAGGCCTTGAGCTCAGGGACGGCGCAGCGCTGCCGGCTTGGTGACCGGCAGCGCCTCGTCCGGCTTGGCGCCGGTGCCGCGCAGCTGCATGATCCTTTGCAAGGTAGAAAACCAGAACGGCGCGCCGAACAGGGCACTCGCTGCCGTGATGAGCCAGCCGGCAATTTGCAGCAAAAAGGCGCCGTCGAACACCGGCGGGAATTTTTCCCAGCCGATCGGCAGGCTGAACATCAGGCGGATGGTCTCGGGGTCGGCTGCGGTGGGCACCGCCGTGATCTGCGCGGCCAGCGCCGGGTGCTGCCACAGTGTCTTGAACAGGTGGATGCTGTCGATATTGAACAGCACCGCGAAGAGCAGCGACAGCAGTACGCTCACCAGCATTGCGCGGCGTTTATATTCGCCCGACACGCGCGCCATGGCGCTGTCGAACCAGGCGGCGACGCCATCTTCGAACAATTTGAAATCGCCGTTGGCGCGCAAATAAATGCCCTGCAGGGCGCGCCGCAACTGCGGATCGCGCAGGGTGTCGATGTCGTGCGCCAGGTTGTCGATCTTGCCGGGAATGCGCTGGATCGAATCGATCAGGGCGATGGCAAAATGGATCGGCTCGATGTACGACGGCTTGTGCTTGAGCGAGCCTTGCGTGGCCAGCTGGCCGTCGTCGTGCGGGTTGATCAGGGCGTGGCTGTACAGGGCGCGCGCCATGCCGTTGAAGCGTGGATCGTTGAGCATGGTCTTGATGCCGTCGAGCAGGGTGTGGGCGCGCAGGTGCAGCAACGAGGCCAGCGCCTCCTGCACGGTGCTGACGGTCAGCGCCAGGGCGGCATAGCAAAAGCTGATGCCGATCGCAACTTCCAGAACTGAACTATTGAGCATGAGGCCCTCCCGGTCGACGTGGATGGCTTTACGCTAGCGCAAAGTTTTAATTGTCGAGTCCGATTGGCGCAAACTCCGCGCAGGCGTGGTCGCCGGCGGCAAGGGGGAGGGGGCCGGGGGCGGGCGGCGATTTTCTATATACTGTCGGCAAATCGCACTTTTTGAAGGTATTTTCATGTCGCACCACGACGATTTTTCCGAACACGACTGGCGCCGCCTGTTGGTCAGCCTGGGTGAGAACCCGGATCGTCCCGGCCTGGTAGAAACCCCGCTGCGGGTCAGCAAGGCGTGGAAACACTGGACCTCCGGCTACGGCCAGGACCCGGTCGCCCTTTTAAAAGCGTTTGAAGACGGCGCCGAGGAATACAACGAGCTGATCGTCGTCAAGAACATCCCCGTCTACAGCCACTGCGAGCACCATTTGGCGCCGTTCTTCGGCAAGGCCACCGTCGGCTATCTTCCGAACGGCAAGATCGTCGGCCTGTCGAAACTGACCCGCCTGGTCGACTGCTTCGCCAAGCGCTTGCAGGTGCAGGAGCGCATGACCATCCAGATCGCCAACGCCCTGATGGAAGTGCTGGAACCGAAAGCGGTCGGCGTGGTAATTAAATGCCGGCACCTGTGCATGGAAAGCCGCGGCATCCGCACGCCGGGAGAAGAAACCATCACCTCGGCCATGCTGGGCGAGTTGCAGCCGAATCTGGGTTTGCGTACCGAATTTCTTGCGCTGGCGCGAGACTAAACAGCGCCTGGCAAAAGCGACACCTCACTTTTGTTTGTCCCTCAAGGGAACCTGTTAAGAATCTGACCCTCCAATCCTAATTTGGGGGATGACGATGTCCAGGCCAGGCTACCCGAGCGATATTTCGCGCGAGGATTTTGAACGCATCCGTGAATTGCTGGAAGCGGCGCGCCGCAAGACGCGCCCGCGCAAGCACGATTTATACGATGTGTTCTGCGCGATCCTGTATTTCCTCGAAACGGGTGTCGCCTGGCGCAGCATGCCGGCCGAGTTTCCGCCCTGGCGCAACGTGCACGAATATTTTACCCAGTGGACCCTGCAACGCGGCAACGAGCCAAGCCTGCTCGAGCGGGCGCTGCAGGAAGTGGGAAAACCGACGGCGGCAATTCAACTGCGGCGGCGTGGTGGCGAGGAATAAATCAGTACTTCCCTAGGGCGCCGGCTCCGGGATCGCGCCTTTCGGCTCCGCCGGCGGGGGCGCAGGGGCATCGGGCGCTTTTTCAAACACCAGCTTCTTGTCCGGTCCCACCCTGAAGGTGCCGATGCGCTGGCCCAGTTCCTGCGGCGTCGGTTCGGTCAGGCGGGTGCAGGTCGGCATTTCGATGCGCATCACCTGGGCGCCGACCCGCATCGAATACACGCCTTCGCCGGCGCCGTACACTTCCACCTCGACGCCGCTGGTGTTGACTGTCGTCATCGGAAACTGGCGCTGGCATTCGGGCAAATTCGACACCACCAGCTTCAAGGCCACCGCATCGCTCCAGAAATAATCCTGTTCCGCGCGCAGCGAGATGGCGTGCTCGGACCCATCGGCCATGTAGCTGGCGGTTTCCTGCATGCAGCCGGCCAGCAGGAAAGGAACGATCAGGAGGAGGATGCTGCGCTTCATGGTGATCCTGTGAAATTTTTCGATACCGCAGTATAAAGCGTCCCTAATCTATTTCTGCCACTTCCTTGCCGGCAGGCGCGGCCGGCCTCTTGCCGAACTTATCCATCAGCGGCTTGACGCTAATGCCGTGCACGACGATCGACAGGCCCACCACCACCACGGTGATCTGGATCAAGTCGCGTGACAAGGTGGTCGGCAAGCCGTGGTTCATCGCGTACATCAGGTAATACAGCGAGCCGATACCGCGCACGCCGAACCAGCCGATGATCAATTTGATGCGCAGCGGCAGGCCGGTACCCGCCAGGCCCAGCATCACGCTGACGGGCCGCGCGATGACGAACACGAACAGCGCCGTGCCCCAGGTTCTCCAGTTCCAGCTCGACAAGGTCAACATGCCGCCCAGCAGCAGCACCAGGGTCAGCTCCGACAAGCGCTCCAGGTGTTCCTTGAACACCAGCGCTTCGGCACTGACGGCCAGCGGCGTGGTCTCCTTGTCCGGCACCTCGTCGTTGGCCGGATCGGCTTTCGGGTCGTCCGGCACCAGCAAACCCTGGCGGTTTTTATGCGCGCCGGCCAGCACCAGCTCGGTGTGGCGCAGGGCGATGCCGGCGAAGAACACGGCAAGGAAGCCCCAGGCGTGGGCCAGCTCGCTGAGGGCGTACACCACCGCGATCAGGCCCAGTCCGACCAGGTCGTCAAGCACCTCGTGCTTCGGATCCTTGTTGCGCAGCGCCCAGCCCAGTTTGCCCAGCGCGGCCCCACCCAGCAGGCCGATCATCACGGCGGCGGCGGTCGCCCACACCACGTCCGCCAGCAACCATTTCCAGCCCCACTGGCCGATATCGGTGTCGCCGGCGCCCAGCAGCGCCAGGCCCAGCATCACGAACGGAAAGCCGGAGCCGTCGTTCATGCCCGCCTCGGACGTCAAGGTAAACCGCAGGGTATCGTGATCGCCCGCATGGCGCACTTGCACGTCGGTGGCCAGCACCGGGTCGGTCGGCGCCAGGATCGCCCCCAGCAGCACGCCGGCGCCGATAGGCAGCCCCAACACATAGTAGGAAAAGGCGGCGACGATGCCCACCGTGATCGACATCGACAGCCACGCCAGCCGGATCGACGGCGACCAGCGTTTAAAAATGAACGGCACCGGCATCTTGACGCCGGCCGAGAACAGGGAGATGAGTACGGCGATTTCCGTCAGCGTTTCCAGCACCTTGGAGTTACGCACGGGATCGAATAGAAACAGATTCAGCACCACCGGGCCCAGCACGACGCCGACCGCCAGATACACCAT
>JAQGNM010000154.1 GCA_028291845.1 Massilia sp.
CAGCGGCAATATCGCCCTGCTCAAGGCTTGCGGCGAACTGGGCCTGATCGAGCCAGCCCAGGCGCTGGCGGTGGCCGACGCCTACCGCGCCATGCGCAAGCTGCAGCACCAGGTGCGACTGCAGGGACAGGACAATGCGCGGGTGGAGCCGGCGTTGGTGGAACGGCATGCGGCGGCGGTGACGGCGCTGTGGCGCACGCTTCTGGAAGCTTGAGCAAAACGTTTACGTAAAAACGGCGTAAAAAAACCCGGAGCGCGCTTCGGGTTTTTTCGAAAAGCTGAACGCTTACTTGGCGTTCATCAGCGCCACGGTGGTGTCCAACATGCGGTTCGAGAAACCCCACTCGTTGTCATACCACGACGACACTTTAACCAGGCGGCCGGACACATTGGTCAGGGTCGAATCGAAGTTCGACGAGGCCGGGTTGTGGTTGAAGTCGATCGATACCAGCGGCTCGGTCTGGTAAGTGAGAATGCCTTTCAACGGGCCTTCCGACGCTGCCTTTTCCATCAACTGGTTGATTTCTTCGACCGTGGTGTCGCGCTTGGCGATGAAGGTCAGGTCGACCAGCGAGACGTTGATGGTCGGCACGCGGATCGCGAAACCATCCAGCTTGCCGTTCAGTTCAGGCAGCACCAGGCCGACCGCGGCGGCGGCGCCGGTCTTGGTCGGGATCATGCTCATGGTGGCCGAACGGGCGCGGCGCAAATCTTCGTGCATGACGTCCGACAGCACCTGGTCGTTGGTGTAGGCGTGCACGGTGGTCATCAGGCCGGTTTCCAGGCCGATGGCGTCGTTCAGCGGCTTGACCAGCGGGGCCAGGCAGTTGGTGGTGCACGAAGCGTTCGAGATCACGGTGTCGGTCGATTTCAGCACGTCCTGGTTGACGCCGTAGACGATGGTGGCGTCGACATCCTTGCCGCCCGGCGCCGAAATGATGACTTTCTTGGCGCCGCCTTTCAGGTGGGCCGAGGCCTTTTCCTTGGTGGTGAAAAAGCCGGTGCACTCGAGCACGACGTCGACACCGAGTTCGCCCCATGGAATTTCTGCCGGGTTGCGCTGGGCAAAGACGCGGATCGGATCGCCGTTGACGATCATGTTGTCGCCTTCGACCGTGACGGTGCCGGGGAACTTGCCGTGGGCCGTGTCGTAGCGGGTCAGGTGGGCGTTCGATTTCGCATCGCCCAGGTCGTTGATGGCAACGATCTGGATGTCCTGTTTCTTGCCGCCTTCGTAGAAAGCGCGCAGTACATTGCGGCCGATACGGCCATAGCCATTGATTGCAACTTTGATCGTCATTCTCTGCTCCTCAGTAATAAAAACCGTTTATGCGCCACAGACTTTGCTGCAGAACTCTTTTTTTATTGGGCCAATACAATCTTTGCTTTTGCTACGACGTTCTCGACCGTAAAGCCAAAATGTTTGAACAACTCCGGCGCCGGGGCCGATTCGCCGAAGGTGTCGATGCCGACCACCGCGCCCTCCAGGCCCACGTATTTGTACCAGAAGTCGGAGACGCCGGCTTCGATGGCGACGCGCGCAATGCCGCGCGTCAAAACGCTGGCTTTATAGGCGGCGTCCTGGCGGTCGAACACATCGGTCGACGGCATCGACACCACGCGCACGGCCACGCCCTGCTCGGTCAACACAGCGGCCGCCTTCACGGCCAGCTCGACTTCCGAGCCGGTGGCGATCAGGATCAGTTTGGCGTCGGGCGCATCGCGCAACACGTAGCCGCCGCGGGCGATGTCGGCCACTTGCTGCTCGGTTCTCTCCTGGAACGGCAAGTTCTGGCGCGAAAAAATCAAGGTCGAGGGGCCGTTGCGGCGGCGCACGGCCGCGCCCCAGGCGACGGTCGATTCGACCGTGTCGCATGGACGCCAGTTGTCCAGGTTCGGAATCAGGCGCAACGAGGCGACGTGCTCGACCGACTGGTGGGTCGGGCCGTCTTCGCCCAGGCCGATCGAGTCGTGGGTGAACACGAAAATCGAACGCAGCTTCATCAATGCGGCCATGCGCAGGGCGTTGCGGCTGTAGTCGGAGAAGGTCAAAAAGGTGGCGCCGAACGGACTGAAACCGCCGTGCAGGGCGATGCCGTTCATGATGGCGCTCATGCCGAATTCGCGCACGCCGTAGTTGATGTGGTTGCCCGGCTTGCCGGAACGCACGTTGACGCTTTCTTTCCAGTTGGTCAGATTCGAACTGGTCAGATCGGCCGAACCGCCGAGGAACTCGGGCAGCACCGGCGCCAGCGCCTGGATGGCGTTTTGGCTGGCCTTGCGGGTGGCGATGGTTTCTTTCTTGTCGACGCAGGCGGCGATCGCCGCGGCCAGGGTCGACTCGAAATTGGCCGGCAGATCGCCGGCCATGCGGCGCTCCAGTTCGGCAGCTTCAGCCGGGAATTGTTCACGATAGGCAGCAAAGGTGGCGTTCCACTCGGCTTCCGAAGCGGCGCCCTTCTGTTTGGCGTCCCACGCGCCGTAAATGTCGGCAGGAATATCGAACGGAATCGCATCCCACAGCAGGTGCTCGCGCACCGCCGCCACTTCCTTGTCGCCCAGCGCGGCGCCGTGCACTTTATCTCCGCCCTGCAGGTTCGGCGAACCCTTGCCGATGATGGTCTTGCAGCAGATCAAAGTCGGCTTGTCGGCCTGGCGCGCCTGCGCCAGCGCGGCGTCGACCGCGCCCACATCGTGGCCGTCGACATCGCGGATGACGTTCCAGCCGTAGGCTTCGAAGCGGGCCGGGGTATCGTCGGTGAACCAGCCTTCGACTTTGCCGTCGATCGAGATGCCGTTGTCGTCGTACAGGCCGATCAGCTTTTTCAGGCCCAGGGTGCCGGCCAGCGAGCACACTTCGTGCGAAATGCCTTCCATCAGGCAGCCGTCGCCAAGGAATGCATAGGTGTAGTGATCGACCACTTCCAGGCCCGGCTTGTTGAACTCGGACGCCAGCAGGTATTCGGCCAGCGCCATGCCGACCGCATTGGCCAGGCCCTGGCCGAGCGGGCCGGTGGTGGTTTCGATGCCGGGGGTGATGTCCACTTCCGGATGGCCCGGGGTTTTCGAGTGCAGCTGGCGGAACGCTTTGAGGTCGTCGATGCTGACGTCGTAGCCGGACAGGTGCAGCAGCGAGTAATGCAGCATCGAGCCGTGGCCGTTCGACAGCAGGAAACGGTCGCGGTTGGCCCACTTCGGATTGGCTGGATTATGTTTATAGTGTCCATCCCACAGGGCGACAGCGATGTCGGCCATGCCCATCGGCATGCCAGGGTGGCCGGAGTTGGCTTTCTGGACAGCGTCCATTGCCAGCGCGCGGATTGCGTTGGCCATCTTGGTGGTGGTTTGCATAGGTTTCATCGGTCGAA
>JAQGNM010000158.1 GCA_028291845.1 Massilia sp.
TGGCCTATAACTGCTCGCCGTCTTTCAACTGGAAGAAGAACCTGGACGATGCCACCATCGCAAAATTCCAGCGCGAACTGGGTGCGATGGGCTACAAATTCCAGTTCATCACACTGGCTGGCTTCCATTCGCTGAATTACTCGATGTTCAACCTGGCCCACGGCTATGCCCGTCAAAACATGACCGCCTTCGTGGAAATGCAGGAAGCCGAGTTCGCCGCCGCCGAGAAGGGCTTTACTGCTGTGAAACACCAGCGCGAAGTGGGCACCAGCTACTTCGATGCCGTCACCCAGACCATCCAGCAAGGTCAAAGCTCGACCACCGCGCTGCACGGTTCGACCGAAGATGAACAGTTTTTCGATGAGAAAAAAGTCGCATAAGACGGCTTTGTTTTTGAGGTGACAGGCGGGGCCGGGTTTTCAAAACCGGCCCCGTTTTTACGTTGTAGTGGATAATGGCGGAAATATCCGCGCTGCACATTTGCCTGGCGTTCGCCAAGCAAGCACGTCGCCGCCGTACGATTCACAGATTGGAAACACCATGCTCAGCTACCGCCACGCCTTCCACGCGGGTAATCACGCCGACGTTCTGAAACATTTCGTGCAACTGCAACTGCACGAGTACATGAACCAGAAAGACACCGCCTATACCTATATCGATACCCACTCGGGCGCCGGGGTGTACGCGCTCGACAGTGGCTACGCCTCCAAGAACGCCGAATACGAAACCGGCATCGCCCCCCTGTGGGAGCGCCTCGACCTGCCCAAGCCGCTGGCCGATTACGTCAATCTGGTCAAGGGCTTGAATCCGAGCGGCAAGATGCGCTACTACCCCGGTTCGCCCTACGTGGCCGACAAGGCGATGCGCGAGCAGGACCGCCTGCGCCTGTTCGAATTGCACCCGGCCGACGCCAAGATTCTGGCCGACAATTTTAGAAAGGTTGCCGAGCACGCCGCCGCCCAAGGCGTGGTCGCCAGCGGCCGCGGCAAGCGCGTTCTGGTCGACCGCGGCGACGGCTTTCATGCCCTGAAAACCTTGTTGCCGCCACCGTCGCGGCGCGCGCTGGTGCTGATCGACCCGCCGTACGAGGACAAGCAGGATTACCGCAAGGTGCGCGACGCGGTCGAGGAAGCGCTTGGGCGCTTTCCGACCGGTACCTACGCGATCTGGTACCCGGTGCTGCAACGGATGGAATCGCGCTCCTTTTCCGACAAGTTGAAGCGTTTACATGGCAAGGACTGGCTCAACGTCAGCCTGACCGTGACCACGCCTGGCCCCGACGGTTTCGGCTTGCACACCAGCGGCATGTTCATCGTCAATCCGCCATACACCCTCGAGCCGATCCTGCGCCAGGTGATGCCTTATCTGGTCGAGGTGCTCGGCAAGGACGAGGGCGCCACCTTCGTCATCGAATCGGGCGTGCCGCTGACCGGGTCGGCCGCGGCCCGGCCGGGCGCCGGCGGCGCCGTCCGGGTGCCGGTCGGCAATGCGCGCCGGGCCAGTCCCTTGTCCGGCACCGGCAGTTTGCGCCTGCCGGGCCAGGCGCCGGCGGGCACACCCGGATCGGCCGGCGCTGCCGGCCCGCTCGGCCGCGCCGCCAACACCAGCGGCCGTCCCACCGCTAAAACCAGCGGGCGGCCGACGGCGCCAGGCAGCGGACGTCCGAGCGGCCCCAAGCCGCCCGGCTCGCGCCGGCCTTGATGGGCCACGACGTGTTGCAGTGTAGATGTCGAAATATAAACAACACGGAAAGTGTAGTATAGTCGGGGTGAGAGCGCCGCTCGGCGGCTTTGGCTTGCCCGAATAATCAGCGTGCCCGATACAGGGGGTGCTCCGTGCTGAATGATGTAGATAAAAACCAGATGTCCTTGCCTTTCGATGAGTTTTTCCTGGCGCGTCAGCCAATTTTAGGGCGCGACCAGCATCTGGTAGCGTTCGAGCTGTTGTTCCGCACCGCCGGCGCAACCGAAGCGAATGTTACCGACGACGTCGCCGCAACGGCGGCCGTCATTTCGCATGCCTCTCAGCTGGGCATGGAACAGGTTGTCGGCCCCCGGCTGGCCTTTGTCAACGTGTCTGAAGCTGCGCTGATGAGCGACTACGTGCGCTTCCTGCCGCCCGACAAGGTGATCCTGGAAATCCTCGAGACGGTCAAAGCCTCGCCGCGCCTGATTGCCCGCATCCGCGAGTTGCGTGCGCTGGGTTTCAAATTCGCCCTGGACGACATTGTCGCCGAGTCGGAAGATTTCATGGCCTTCGTCGAACTGGTCGATGTCATCAAGGTCGACGTCAAGGCGGTCGAACCCGACCGCCTGCCAGGCTTGACCGCCTCGCTGCACATGCTCGGTAAAACCTTGCTGGCGGAGAAGGTCGAAACCCTGGAAGAATTCCGCCAGTGCCTGGCGCTGGGCTTCGAATATTTCCAGGGATATTATTTTGCCCGGCCCACCATCATGAGCGGGCGCAAAATCGCGCCCAGCGAGATGGCGATCTTGGAGCTATTAAAACTGATCGATTCGGACGCCGACAATCTGACCATCGAGATTGCGGTCAAGCGCGATACCCTGATCAGCCTGAACTTGCTGCGCCTGGTCAACACGGCCGCGGCCGGCGGCGAGCGCATCGACACCGTGGGCCAGGCCCTCGATTCGCTGGGCCGCCAGCAATTGCAGCGCTGGCTGCAAATCCTGCTGTATGCCGCGCCCGGCGCCAAGGTCGAAATGAACCTGCCGCTGCTGCAGATGGCCACCACCCGCGGCAAGTTGCTTGAACTGATGAGTTTGAAGCTGCATCCCGGCCAGCGCGAGGCCGCCGACACCGGCTTCACGGTCGGCATCCTGTCGCTGACCGACGCGCTGTTTTCGATTCCCATGCAGGACATCCTCGACACCGTCGACGTCACCGACGAGGTGCGGGCGGCCCTGCTCGAGCGCGAAGGCGAATACGGCGACATGCTCAAGGTGGTCGAACTGGTCGAGAAGGCCAGGTCCGGCACGGCGCTGGCCGCCGCCTTGCGCCGCATCAACCTGAGCGTCAAGGATTTGCAGGAAATCGAAATGGCCGCGTTCGAGTGGTTGAACGTGCTGGCGCAGGAAGTGCACTAGGCGGAGATAGCTGCCCGTCCTGACTGCCGCTTACTGCCGCTTCAACTGCCCGATCACGCTGGCCACCTTGGTGGTGATCACATCGACCGCCGGGCCATTGGCGCCGTGCGGCAAAATCACATCGGCGTGGCGCTTGGTCGGCTCGATGAATTGTTTGTGCATCGGGCGCACCGTTTCCAGGTACTGGCCGACCACGCTCTCCACCGAGCGGCCCCGTTCGGTGATATCGCGTTGCATGCGGCGGATAAAGCGCACGTCGGCGGCGGTGTCGACAAAAATCTTCAGCGACATCATCTTGCGCAAGTCGGCGTCATACAGGGCAAACAGGCCCTCGATAACGATCACCGGGGCTGGCTTGACAGGAATGGTCTTGTTGGAACGGTTATCGATCGTAAAGTCGTACTCCGGCATCTCGATCGCCTCGCCATTGCGCAAGGCTTGCACGTGCTGCACCAGCAGCGGCCAGTCGAACGCTTGCGGATGATCGTAATTCTGCTTGCGGCGCACTTCAGGGGTGAGGTCGGACTGGTCGCAGTAGTAATCGTCCTGCATCACCACCGACACCATATCGGAACCGAAGGAAGCGAGCACCTGCTGGGTCACGGTCGACTTGCCGCTGCCGCTGCCACCGGCGACACCAATGACAAATGGCGGGGAAGGTAGGGAAGAAATCTCGTTCATCCCCCATGATACCGGAGCGGCGGCGGAACTGACAGGACCGCCAGGCAAATCAGGTACGCCGATTGGCGCGCAATGCTGCCTACTTAACCATAAATTTTATGATTAAACGTTATGCTTGGGGCTTGTGGCGCATGCACCGTGCGTTTGACTGCGGCTTCGGTGCCAAACCAGGTCCGCGACCATCCACCTAGCGAGCTTACATTGAAAAAAAATTCCAAGACCTTCAAGATCGGCGCAACCTTGCTGGCGCTGATCGCCGGGCTGATTCTGCTGTTCTACCTGTTCAACTGGAACATGCTGCGGCCATATATCAACCGCAAGGTGTCCGAAAGCACCGGGCGCGAGTTTGCCATTCAGGGCAATCTGGACGTGAAATTTCACCGCGGTCTCGACAACGAAAAGGGCTGGCGGCGCTGGGTGCCGCGGCCGTATGTCAGCGCCGAAGACATTCACATGAGCAACCCGACCTGGAGCACGGTCGGCAAGGAAATGGCGGCGGCCAAGCGGGTCGACCTTGGTTTTCGCATCCTGCCCTTGCTGGGAAAGAAATTCATCGTCACCGATCTGCGTCTGGATGGCCCGCAGCTGGCGCTGCAGCAAAGAAAAGACGGCAGCAATTCCTGGACCTTGAAGGACAACGGCCCTTCCGAATGGAAAGTCGACATCCAGCGCCTGGCGTTTTCGACCGGCAATCTGCGCTATTTGAACGAAGCCATCGGCCTCGACCTGCATGCCGAGGCCAAGTCGATCGACGCCAGTTCGAAAGCGGCCGCGGCGGAGAAGGGCGCCCAGCCCTACGGTCTGGCATTCACCCTTGATGGCAAATATAAAAAAGCGCCGATCACCGGCGGCGGCCGCAGCGGCGCGGTGCTCACCTTGACCGATTCGGACATTACTTTTCCAGTGGAAGCCAAGGCTGATCTCGGCGGCAACAAGATCGAACTTGCCGGCAGCCTGAGCGACCCGAAAACCCTGTCCGGCATGGACCTCAAAATGAAACTGGCCGGCCCCAGCATGGCCGAGCTGTATCCGCTCACCGGCGTCCTGCTGCCCGATACCCCGCCGTACGAAACCCACGGCCGCCTGCTCGGCAAGAAGGGCGACGACGATTATTGGACTTTTACCTACGACAAGTTCAGCGGCACGGTCGGCGCCAGCGACATTGCCGGCACGCTCGCTTACGTGCAACGCAAAGGCCGTCCGCTGCTGCGCGGCCAGCTCAACTCCAACCAGTTGCGCCTGGCCGATCTCGGTCCCACGGTCGGCGCCAATACCGGTTCCGGCACCAAGCAGGCCGGCACCGTGAAAGCGCCGGCCGCTGGCAAGGCGCTGCCGGTCGACGAATTCACCACCGCCAAGTGGGATGCGCTCGATGCCGACGTGAAGTTCACCGGCAAGCGCATTGTCCGCGTCAACGATATTCCCTTGGAAAACATCGTCGCCGACATCCACATGAAGGACAAGGTGTTGAAGTTGACCCCATTGAACTTCGGCATGGCCGGCGGTCAGGTCACCAGCAATATTTCGCTCGACGGGCGCAACAAGGCGATCGATGCGCAGGCGCGCATCGCCGCACGCCACATCAAAATCCGCGAACTGTTCCCGAAGCTTAAATCGATGCAGGCCAGCTTCGGCGAGATCAATGGCGATGCCGCCCTGGCCGGCAAGGGCAACACGGTGGCGGCGATGCTGGGCACCTCGAACGGCGAACTGAACGCCGTGGTCACGGAAGGTTCGGTCAGCAAATTCATCCTCGAACTGGCCGGCCTGAACGTCGCCAACGCGGTGGCCGCCAAGCTGTTCGGCGACAAGCAGGTGCACATGAACTGCCTGGCCGCCGAATCGAATGTGCGCAACGGCCGCGCCAACGTGCAGCGTTTCGTGCTCGACACGGACGAGGCGGTGATCGACGTCACCGGCTATGTCGATCTGGCGCAAGAGCAACTGGCGCTGGACGTGCATCCGAAGACCAAGGGTTCGCGCATTTTCACCTTGCGCACGCCGCTGTATGCGAAAGGCACGTTTGCCAATCCGGATGTGGGACCCTACAAGACCCCGATCGCCATCAAGGCCGGCGCCGCCGCGGCCCTGGCCGCGGTCGTTTCGCCGCTGGCGGCGCTGCTGCCGCTGGTAAACGTGGCGAAAGTGCCGGACACCGATTGCGCCAGCGCGATTGCGCGTGCCGAACAGGCGCCGGTGGCGAAGACGCCGAATGTGAAAGCGCCGCTGAAAAAATAAGCGCTATCGCTGAAATGCGCCTGACCGCCTAGAAAAACTCTGCCGTATCGTTCGATGCCGGCAATTGCAATTCGCCGGCGGCGACGATTTCATCGTAGTGGCAGGTGCGGTTCCTGCCATGCGTCTTGGCATGGTACAGCGCCTGGTCGGCGTGGCCGAGCGAGGCCACCGGCGAGTCGCCCGGGCGCACCTGCACGTAGCCGAGGCTGACGGTGACGGTGCCCACTTGCGGGAAGACGTGGGCGGCGACATTGGTCCTGAAGCGTTCGATGATGGTGTGGGCCTGTTCGCTGGTGGCCGAGCGCAGCAGGATGACGAATTCCTCGCCGCCGAAACGGAACACGCGATCGTCGGCGCGGAAGGACGAGACCAGCATGTTGGCCACGAGAATCAGCACTTCATCGCCGTAGACGTGGCCGAAGCGGTCGTTGACCGATTTGAAGTAATCGATGTCGGCCACTACCAGCCACTGGCCGGACTCGCCGTCGCCGCTGACGGGTGCGCTCAGGGCCTGGCCGCCGCCGTTTTGCAGCATGCGGCTCAGCTGGCCATCGAAGGTCTTGCGGTTGAGCAGGCCCGTGAGCGAATCGCGTTCGCTGTAATCCAACAAGTTCTGGAAATTGCGGTAGACGCCGACGATGCCCACTACCATCGGTACCATGTCGGCGGCGAACTGGCCGGCGCGGACGATTTCCAGCACGGTATCGGCCTTGTCGCCGATCCAGATCGGCATCCACAGGATGGCGTCGCCGTCATCGGACACGCCGTTGGCGCTGGGCGCACGGGTATCGATGCAGGCCGCAAGGGCGGCGATCGCGGCCAGCGGCAGGTCGGCCGGCGCCGACGACGCCGCCGTCAGTCCGTTGCCCGAGATGCAGGCGCGCTGGCGGACCAGCGGACCGGCGGCATCCTGCACCAGGCTGAGCACACGGGTCTGCTTGGCGGCAGCCAGTTCATGCACAGCAGAAATGACCGCGACGTCGAGCATGGCGTGGTCGCGATGCCCGGTGATGTCAACCAAGTGTTTCAGTAACGAATCCATGTCACGTTTGTTCCCAAAGCCGGCTAGAACGACGGAAAGTTGTCTTATTTCCCACGGAGTCGGCGGCAACGCCATCTCAACCCTCTATTGTCGGCAGATCGATACTTTTGCGCAAGTAAATTTGGTTTATTCTGCATGCAAGCAGTTTTGCCACGTTTCGTACTATCCCAGAAGCAAGAACACCGTGGGTTTTTTATGGAAATCAGGGGCTGTACCGGCGCTTAGCTGGCTCTTCCACTCTTTCGCGCTCAAGGTGCGTATCGTTTCGGTCGCCAGGGACAAGTCGGTTGCGACGCAGATCAAGGTGCCCGGCTGGCAAGCGCCGACCAGGGCTTCGAGCATGGCGGCATTGCGGTACGGGGTTTCGATCAGTAACTGGGTTTGGCGCTCCTTGATCGAACGTTGCTCCAGCTCCTTGATGCGCTTGATGCGGTGGGCGGCGTCGGTGGGCAGATAGCCGTTGAAGGCGAAACTCTGCCCGTTCAAGCCGCTCGCCATCACCGCCAGCAGCAGCGAGGACGGTCCCACCAGCGGCCGCACGGCAATGCCGTGCTGGTGCGCCAGCCGCACCAGATCGGCGCCCGGGTCGGCCACCGCCGGCACCCCGGCTTCCGACACCAGGCCGCAGTCGCGGCCCGCCAGCAGGGGCGCCAGCAGGGCGCTCAGCGCGCTTGGCGGGGTGTTCACGTTCAACTCGGCGATGTCGATTTCCTGCAGCGGCTTGTGCAGGGGATTGTCGATCGCAATCAATTTTAGAAAGGCGCGCGCGGTCTTGGCGTTTTCAGCGACAAAATAATCCAGGCGCGCAGTGAGGGCCTGGACCTGGCGTGGAATCACGTGGTCGAGCGCGCCAGAGACGGCTTCGGTGGGGCCGAGGGTGTTGGGAATCAGGAACAGGGTGCCGGGCATGAGTGTGGTCGATCAGGCAAACGAATGAGTGCGCAGTATACAGAGATGCCTGGGGTGTGTTCAGGTCTTGAAAAAACGCACGCCGGCGCGGCGCAGCATGCTGGTCAGGGCGATCATCGGCAGCCCGGTCAGGGCGGTCGGGTCGCTGCTGTCGATGCGTTCGAGGATGGCGATGCCGAGCGCTTCGTTCTTGGCGCTGCCGGCGCAATCGTAAGGTTGCTCGATGCGCAAATAAGCGTCCAGCTCGGCGTCCGGCAGGTCGCGGAAGGTGACGGTGGTTTGCACATTCTCCAGCTGGCAAGCCGGCGCGGGATCGGCGATGCGGCCATCCCACAGGCACAGCGCCGTATGAAACACCACCTGGCGCCCGCGCATCAGTTGCAATTGCGCCAGTGCGTTGGCATGGTTGCCCGGCTTGCCGATCTGGGCGCCGTCCAGCGTGGCCACCTGGTCCGAGCCGATCACCAGGCTGCCCGGCTTGCGTTCGGCGATGGTGCGCGCTTTAAGGCGCGCCAGGCGCAGTGCGGTGGCCTGCGGCGCCTCGCCGGCCAGCGCGCTTTCGTCGATGTCGGGACTGACCGCGTCGAACGGCAGTTGCAGGCGCGCCAGCAATTCGCGGCGGTAGGGCGAACTCGATGCAAGAATCAGCATGGGCTGCGGTTTACTTGGTATCATGGCGGACTTTACAAGGCGTGCCGATTGTTGGCGATGCGGGCAGGGTAGCGCAGCACCGGCAAGGCTGGCAACACCGGCAAGGCTGGCAACACCGGCAAAGCCGCTGTAAATAATGATGGCAAGTCTTTGACGACCGGACCAAAACCCTGCTATCATCGCTGGTTTTCCGGGGAAATTTTCTCATATGAGCGCTTTTGTCATCGACGCCTTTGAATTTGGTCGAAGCAATGGCCACCGCGACGGCACGACGCCGGTCGCCCAGATGACCCGCTTGGTCAAGGATTGTGCCGACGACAGTGGCGACATCGCCTGGTCGGTGGACGGTTCCCTGACCAGCCATGACTACCCCGCGCTGACCGTGGCCGTGTCCGGCAGCGTACAGCTGGTGTGCCAGCGTTGCCTGAACCCGTTTGCGTATGAACTCGAATCCTCGACCATGCTGGTGCTGGGCAAGGACGACGAGGAAGCCGACCAGATCGAAGATATGCTCGACGACGAAAGCATCGACGTCATCGTCGGCAGCCGCACCAGCGACATTCGCGATCTGATCGAAGACGAGGCTTTGCTGGCCTTGCCGCAAGTACCGAAGCACGATGTCTGTCCGGACACGAAGTTGCTCGACGCCCTGAATGCCGACAAGCCGTCGCCATTTGCCGGCCTCAAGGACATCAAAACCGACTTACCGAATTAGTAGTAGTAAAGAACGTGGCAAGCGCGTGTGTAATCGAGTATTGAGCAGTAGCAGTGTGTTTTATAAGCGTGAATTACAAGCGTTAACATGTCGGTGAAGAAATTTCTTTGCCGCTGGGATACTCGATTCGCAGTATTTGCAAATCGAATGTGTTAGAATTTTAGAACTTATGTATTAGGAGTTATCATGGCAGTTCAGCAGAATAAGAAATCCCCTTCGAAGCGCGGCATGCACCGTTCGCACGACTTCCTGGTCGCGCCACAACTGGGCATCGAGCCAACCACCGGTGAAACGCATCTGCGTCACCACATCAGCCCTAACGGTTTCTACCGTGGCCGTAAAGTCCTCAAGACCAAAAACGACGAGTAATCGACGTCGGTTTCGAGGCAACTGAAAGCGGTGCGACGTATGTTTCATAGTGCGTAGCGCCGCTTTTTCTCGTCTTCGGCTGCACTTATTGCACACCACCTTGATCTACGCTGACTCTGGCAGGCGCCCGCCCGCAGATCGCATCCTGCCGCCTGGCCCCTTGGCCGCCTGGTCCAACCGCCGCGGTACGCTCTGAACCAATGACAATCACACTTTCGATCGACTGCATGGGCGGTGACCACGGCTGCGCCGTGACCATTCCCGCAGCCATCTCTTTTCTCAAGCAGCAGCCCGATGCTGCGCTGATCCTGGTCGGCATCGAAGCCGAAGTGCGCGCCGAACTCAAGCGCGCCAAAGCCGACACCGACTCCCGTATTACCATCCAGGCCGCCACCGAAGTGGTGGAAATGGACGACCCGATCGAAGTGGCGCTGCGCCGCAAGAAGGACTCGTCGATGCGGGTGGCCATCGAAACGGTCAAGTCGGGGCGCGCCCAGGCGGCCGTCTCGGCCGGCAACACCGGCGCCCTGATGGCGATTTCCCGCTACGTGCTGAAAACCATGGCCGGGGTCGACCGCCCCGCCATCTGCTCGATCCTGCCGATCCAGAAGAACGGCCCGACCTACATGCTCGACCTCGGCGCCAACGTCGACTGCGAGCCGGAGCACCTGCACCAGTTCGCCGTGATGGGCTCGGTGCTGTTTTCCGCCATGGAGAAAGTGGCCAGGCCGACCATCGGCTTGCTCAACGTCGGCACCGAAGACATCAAGGGCAACGAAGTGGTCAAGGCGACCGCCGAACTGTTAAAAGCCGACCATGCCGCCGGCGTGCTCAATTTTTACGGCAACGTCGAAGGCAACGATATTTTCAAGGGCACTACCAACGTCGTCGTCTGCGACGGCTTTGTCGGCAACGTCACCTTGAAGGCCGCCGAAGGCCTGGGCCGCTTCATGAAAGACGTGCTCACCACCGAATTCAAGCGCAATCCCATCACCATGCTGGGCGCGCTGATCGCCAAGGGTGCGTTGAATCGCATCGGCGACCGCTTCAATCCGTCCCGCTACAATGGCGCCAGCCTGCTCGGTTTGCGCGGCCTCGTGTTCAAGAGCCACGGCAGCGCCGATGCTTACTCTTTCGAGTGGGCGCTCAAACGGGCTTATGATGCGGCGGCCTACAATGTGCAGGAGCAGTTGTCGACGATGATCGCCGGCCTGATGCCAAGCGCGAGCGACGGCGCCAGGACCCGGCCGGTCGGCGCGGTTCCGATTGCGCCGGATTCCCCCCTCTAAAAAAATAACGGATGGCCTGCAAATGACTTTGTACAGCAAGATTATCGGCACCGGCAGCTACCTGCCGCAAAAGCGTGTGACGAACCAGGATCTGACCGAACAACTGGCCGCCAAGGGCATCGAAACTTCCGACGAGTGGATCGTTTCGCGCAGCGGCATTTCGGCGCGCCACTACGCGGCCGACGACGAGCTGTCGTCCGACCTGGCGGTGCATGCGGCCAAACGGGCGCTGGAAATGGCGGGCTTGACGCCGCTCGATATCGACCTGGTGATCCTGGCCAGTTCCACCCCGGACTTTTACGGCAGCTTCCCCAGCACCGCCTGCGTGGTGCAGCGCAAGCTCGGTATGGGCAGCGGCAGCGCCGCCTTCGATGTGCAAGCCGTCTGCAGCGGCTTTGTCTACGCCATGTCGGTGGCGGACGCCTTTATCAAGGCAGGCAGCAACAAGAACGTGCTGGTGATCGGCGCCGAAGTGTTTTCGCGCATCCTGAATTTCGAAGACCGCACCACCTGCGTGCTGTTCGGCGACGGCGCCGGCGCGGTGGTGATGACGGCGTCGAACGAACCCGGCGTGCTGGCCACCAAGCTGCATGCCGACGGCAGCCACGCCGACATCCTGTCGGTGCCGGGCAACGTCGCCAACGGCGCCATCGCCGGCAGCGGCTTTCTGTACATGGACGGCCCGGCGGTGTACAAGCTGGCGGTGTCGGTGCTGGAGCAGGTCGCCACCGAGGCGCTCGAGCACGCCGGCATGGCCGCCGAACAGCTTGACTGGCTGGTGCCGCACCAGGCGAATATCCGCATCATGAAGTCCACCGCGCGCAAGATGAAACTGCCGGAGAGCAAAATGGTCGTTACCGTCGATCAGCACGGCAACACCTCGGCCGCCTCGATTCCGCTGGCGCTCGACACAGCGGTGCGCGACGGCCGCATCAAGCCCGGTCATAATGTCTTGATGGAAGGCGTCGGCGGCGGCTTCACCTGGGGCGCGGTGCTGGTGCGCATGTAATCGCGGTCCTTCAGCGCCTGTTTTTCTCGCTTTTGCGTCAACCTATACTAATAACATTCTGGAGCACAGCGTTTCCATGACTAAATTCGCATTTTTGTTTCCCGGCCAGGGCGCGCAAGCGGTCGGCATGTTAAATGGCTTCGCCGGCAATGCCGTGGTCGATCAAACCGTGGCCGAAGCCTCCGACGCCCTCGGTTTCGATTTGAAACGCATGATCGCCGAGGGTCCCAAGGAAGAGCTCGATCTCACCACCAACACCCAGCCGGTGATGCTGACCGCCGCGGTCGCGGTCTACCGTGCCTGGATTGCCGCCGGCGGCCCGGCCCCAAGCATGGTCGCCGGTCACAGCCTTGGCGAATACTCGGCGCTGGTGGCAGCCGGTGTGATCGCGTTCAAGGATGCGGTGCCGCTGGTGCGCTTTCGCGCCGGCGCCATGCAGGACGCGGTGCCGGTCGGGCAGGGCGGCATGGCGGTGATTCTCGGCTTGCCGGCCGACGAGGTCGCCGCCGTGTGCCAGCAAGCGGCCTTCGACACGGCGCAGGTGGCCGAGCCGGTCAATTTCAACGAGCCGACCCAGATCGTGATTGCCGGCCACAGCGCTGCCGTCGAACGCGCCTGCGAACTCGCCAAGGCCAAGGGCGCCAAGCGCGCCATGAAGCTGGCGGTATCGGCGCCGTTCCACTCGTCGCTGTTGCAGCCGGCATCGGACCGCCTGAAGGCCTACATGGCCGGCATCGAATTCAAGGCGCCGACTATCGACCTGGTCAACAATGTCGACGTCGCCGTGGTGCGCGATCCGGCCGTCATCAAGGATGCGCTGGTGCGCCAGGCCGCGCGCCCGGTGCGCTGGGTGGAGTCGATGCAGTTCATGGCCGGGCAGGGCATCGAACTGGTGATCGAGAGCGCGCCAAGCAAGGTGCTGATCGGCATGGCCAAGCGCATCGATTCGCGCCTGGCCGGTGAAGCGCTGGTCGACCAGGCTTCGCTCGAGCGCGTGCTAGCCGGCATGACCGCCTGAGTTTGATCGACACTGCATTAATAAAGGAAGCATATGGATCTGGATAAACAAGTAGCGCTGGTCACCGGCGCCTCGCGCGGCATCGGCAAGGCCATCGCGCTCGAACTGGCGAAACAAGGCGCGCTGGTGGTCGGCACCGCCACCACCGACAGCGGCGCCGCCGCCATCAGCGAATACCTGAAGGAATTCGGCGGGCGCGGCGTGGTGTTGAACGTCACCGACGCCCAAGCGTGCGCTGCCGTGGTGGCCGACGCCGGCCAGGTGTCGATCCTGGTCAACAATGCCGGCATCACCAAAGATCAATTGGCCATGCGCATGAAAGACAGCGAGTGGGAAGACGTCATCGCCACCAACCTGAATGCCGTCGGCCGCCTGTCGCGCGCGGTGCTGCGCGGCATGATGAAGGCGAAACACGGGCGCATCATCAACATCACCTCGGTGGTGGCATCGTCCGGCAACCCCGGCCAGATGAATTACGCCGCCGCCAAGGCCGGCGTGGAAGGCATGAGCCGCGCCCTGGCGCGCGAAATCGGCAGCCGCAACATCACTGTCAATTGCATCGCGCCAGGCTTCATCGATACCGACATGACCAAGGCGCTGGGCGAAGAGCAGCACGCCGCCCTGCTCGGCCAGATTCCCCTCGGACGCCTGGGCAGCCCCGAGGACATCGCCCATGCGGTGGCCTTCCTGGCCAGCCCGCAAGCGGCATATATCACTGGTTCCACCATGCACGTTAACGGCGGCATGTACATGAATTGATGCAGAATTGCCAAAACTGGGGCAAAATTGAAGCGCAGGCGCGTCTCAGTTGAAGGAAATTCTCATCTTTTAGCAGTGGTTTCGGCAGAGTTCGTAGCACTCGCCGAAAATCATTTATCGCCGCGCAAACCTGATAAAATGCGCGCACTTTCCGTAACAACTAATTGGAGTCAATAACATGTCGGATATCGAACAACGCGTTAAAAAAATCGTCGCTGAGCAACTGGGTGTTGCTGAAGCCGACATCAAAATCGATTCGTCGTTCGTCGACGACCTGGGCGCCGATTCGCTCGACACGGTCGAACTGGTGATGGCCCTGGAAGATGAATTCGAAATGGAAATCCCTGACGAGCAAGCGGAAAAAATCACTACCGTGAAGCAAGCCATCGACTACGCCACCGCGCACGTCAAGGCCGCCTAAGAAGTCGTCAGCATCAGGAGAATCGATTGAGCCGTTCACGAAATCGTCGTGTCGTCATCACCGGCCTGGGCTGCGTTTCACCTATCGGCAACAATCTTGTCGACAGCTGGAACGCTGCACTGGCCGGCAAGTCCGGCATCGCCAACATCACCCGTTTCGATGCCGAGCCGTTTTCGACCCGTTTCGCGGGCGAAGTCAAAGGTTTTAATATCGAGGACTATATTTCCGCCAAAGAAGCGCGCCACATGGATACGTTTATCCATTACGGCATGGCGGCGGGAATCCAGGCCTTGCAGGATTCGGCCATCGAAGTCACCGATGAAAACCGCGACCGCATTGGCGTCATCGTCGGTTCCGGTATCGGCGGCCTGCCGATGATCGAAGAACAAAAGCAGGATTACGACAAACGCGGCCCGCGCCGTATTTCGCCGTTCTTCGTGCCGGCCTCGATCATCAACATGATCTCGGGCGACCTGTCGATCAAGTTCAATTTGCGCGGCCCGAACCTGGCCATCGTCACCGCTTGCACCACCGGTTTGCATTGCATCGGCGCGGCCGGCCGTTTGATCAGCTACGGCGACGCCGATGTGATGATCGCCGGTGGCGCCGAGTCGACCGTCTCGCCGCTGGGCCTGGGCGGTTTCGCCTCGGCCAAGGCGCTGTCCTCGCGCAACGACGATCCCGCCACCGCTTCGCGCCCGTGGGACCGCGACCGCGACGGCTTCGTGCTGGGCGAAGGCGCCGGCGTGATGGTGCTTGAAGAGTACGAGCACGCCAAGGCGCGCGGCGCGCGCATCTATGCCGAGCTGATCGGTTTCGGCATGAGCGCCGACGCCTATCACATGACCTCGCCCGTCGAAGACGGCTCCGGCGCCAGCCGCTGCATGGTGTCGGCATTGAACGATGCCGGCGTCAATCTCGACCAGATCGACTACGTCAATGCGCACGGCACCTCGACGCCGCTGGGCGACCTGGCTGAAGTGCAGGGCATCAAGAAGACCTTTGGCGAGCATGCGAAGAAGCTGGTGGTTAATTCGACCAAGTCGATGACCGGCCACCTGCTGGGCGGCGCCGGCGGCCTTGAAGCGGTGTTTACGGTTCTGGCGATGCACAATCAAGTGTCGCCGCCAACCATCAACATTTTCAATCAAGACCCCGAGTGCGATCTCGATTTCTGCGCCAACACGGCGCGCGACATGAAGATCGATTACGCGGTGAAAAACTCGTTCGGTTTCGGCGGCACCAACGGCACCCTGGTGTTCGGCAAGGCGCCATGATCTAGCTCTATCCGCAGCATCCGCAGCATCCCCCGCAACGCCCGATCCGCTTCGCCGATCGGGCGTTGTGCTTTCTGCGCACGCCCTTGCCGGCGCGTGCGATATCGATCTGTCAGGGCGCAAAAATAGTCTGGCGACGTGCCACGACGGCGCGAACCGGCCGCCGGCTCACTTGTCTAACCAAGCGATGACCAGGTGAATTCAAAGCGAGTTCGAAGCGAGTTTGAAGTGATGACGAAATGATTGCGCCCGCACCGGCTTGCCGGTAGCGCGCCGTGGATCTGTCCGTTTCTGCGTTTTCCGATATCCAGGGAGTTTTCATGACCATCGCGGTGTCGGTTCCACTCGTCCCGTCGCGCACCTTGCGCCGTCTGGTGCTCGGCTTTGCCGCGGTTTGCATGGGCATGGCGGCGGCGCTGGCAAGCGGCTGGCTGGGGCCATCGACGTGGCCGGCGGCAACAGCGACCTTGTGCCTGCTGGCCGGCCTGGCGCTGGCGAAATCCGCAATCGCGCGGCTAACCGCACGCACGCTTGACGTATGTGGACCCGGCCGCCTGACGCTGACGGTACAACAGGAGGTGGGGACGACGCATCGCATGCAGGTGAGGCTGTTGGCGGAATCGACCCTGTGGCCCGGCTTGCTGGTGCTGCGTTTCGATGGGGCGCCGGCGCTGGTGCTGTTTGGCGACAGCGTGCCGGCGGGACAGTTCCGGCGGCTGGCGGTGGCCTTGCGGGCGGTGGCGTCGAAGGCGGTGGAACCGTCGGAAAAATATTATAAAAATCTTTGAACTTATTGCAGCGCGGGAACTCTTATACATAAGAAGACAACGCCGGCACAACCTACGGGACCGTTGCAGTGACGACAGAACGCGAGTGTGATCAGTTGCTGGTGGAGCGCGTCCAGGCAGGCGACCAGCAGGCTTTCAACCTGCTGGTGGCGAAGTATCAGCGCAGATTATTGCGGCTGGTGGCGCGCCTGGTGCATGACCCTGCGGAGGCGGAAGATGTTGTTCAAGAAACGTTCATCAAGGCGTACCGGGCCCTGCGGCATTTCCGCGGTGATTCCGCATTTTATACATGGCTGTACCGAATTGGCATCAATACGGCAAAAAACTTTTTGGTCACGCAGGGGCGGCGCGCTCCCACCTCGACCGAATCGGATGCCGAAAAGGCGGAGGGGTTCGACGACGCCGACAATCTGCGCGACATCAACACGCCCGAGTCTGTGTTGGCCAGCAAGCAGATCGCTTTTACGGTGAACGCGGCAATGGAAGCCTTGCCGCTGGAATTACGCACAGCCATCGTGCTGCGCGAGATCGAGGGATTGAGTTACGAGGAAATCTCGGAAGTCATGTCCTGCCCGATCGGCACGGTGCGCAGCCGGATTTTTCGGGCGCGCGAGGTGATAGCGGAAAAATTACGGCCATATCTCGAACTGGCCGACGACAAGCGGCGCTAATGTTGAGCCCGCTTAGTATTAGAATGATAGCAACGGCAGAGTTTGATTGATCCTGGACGTGATGGAAATCCTGATGGACGCACACAAAAAAATTCGCGAACACATCTCCGCCCTCAGCGATGGCGAACTGGCATCAAACGATCTCGAACTGGCGGCGGCAGCCCTGCAATCGCCCGACGGCGAACTGGCGTGGATCGCCTACCACCGCATCGGCGACGTCTTGCGCGGCCAGGCGGCGCCGGAGTTTTCGGCGGGGTTCAACGAACGCCTGGCGGCGCGGCTGGCCGGCGAGCAGCCGCCGCTGCGGCGCGGTGCGGCGACCACCGCGTCTGCAACCCCATCGGCGCCGGCCACGGTGCCGCCAGCCGGCGCCAAGGTGGTGAC
>JAQGNM010000167.1 GCA_028291845.1 Massilia sp.
GGATTGTGCATGCCGCCCCCGGACATGTAGATGTCGAACTGCTCAGGAGAAAGGCCGGCGCTGGCAGTGGCCGCCGACACCGCCGTGGCGATGGTCTCGGCGGAAAAGCGGGTCAAGGTCGCCAGCACGTCTTGCGGCGGCAACGCCGTGGTGTCGCTGGCGAACTGGGCGTCGAGCACGTAGTCGACGTTGAACAGTTCCGGCCCGGTGGTCTTTGGAAACGGACCGCTGAAAAACGGGTGCGCTTGCAAGGCCGACAACAAGCCGGCGTCGACGCTGCCGCGGGTGGCGATGGCGGCATCCTTGTCGAAATCGAGCTCGGGGAAAAAGCGCCTGGTGAACGCGTCCAATAACGTGTTGCCGGGTCCGGTATCGGTGACGAACACCTGGTGCGGGTCCATGCTGGCGGGCAAATACGTAAAATTGGCGATGCCGCCCATGTTGAGCAGGATGCGGTTTTCTCCCGGCTTGCCGAGAATATAGAAATCGCCGTAGACGGCCAGCGGCGCGCCTTCTCCGCCGCCGGCGATGTGCTTTTGGCGGAAATCGGAAATCGTGATGATGCCGGTGCGCACCGCGATATGGTCGCCGTCGCCGATCTGCAAGGTGGCGTTGCCGTAGCCTGGCCTGCCGTGCAGCGATCTTGGCGCATGCATCACCGTTTGCCCGTGCGAGGCGATCAGGTCGACCTCGCCTGGGGCGATGCCCCACTCGGCCAAGGTCGCCACGATCATATCAGCGTGCAATTCGCCGATCCACTCGTTGAGCATCGCCAGCAAGGGAAAATCGACCTCGGGCTTGGCGAACACGGCGCGCACGCGCGCTTTGACGTCGGCCGCGTACGGCACGGTGGCAAATTTCACCACTGTCACCGCGGTGGCGCCGCCGTCGCCGCGCACCTCGCACAGCGCGATGTCGAGACCGTCGAGCGAGGTGCCGGACATCAGGCCGATGATGCGGCGCACGGGTTTGCCGGCAATCCGGTACAGCTTTTCGATATTCTCATTCATGGGTTTTCTCCATCATCGGCGTGGTTTTCGGCGTCATTCTCGCGGGTCATCTCGGCAACGAAATCAAAATACTCGCTCAGGCAATAGGACGAGGTCAGCTCCACCGCCGCGCCGCCCTGCAGGTAGCCGACCCGGCGGATATAAAACAAGGCATGGCCGAGCGGCACCCCGAGCTTGCCGGCAACATCGGCGCTGGCATTGACGGCTTTAAAATGCTGCAAGGCCCGCACCGGGCGGTGGCCGCTTTGCGCCAGGTATTTGTACATCGAATCGACGATATCGAGCGGCTGCGGAATGTATTTTGCCGGAACCACGCTCAACTCGTAGCTGACGGCAACGTCGTCATGCATGCGGATGCGCTCGAGCCGCGCCACCTTTTCGCCGGACGACAGGCCCAGCGCCATTTGCTCGTCGACGTGCGTCTTGTCGAGCGTGCGCGAGAGCCAGCGCGAACTGGGCTGGTAGCCGCGCCTGGTCAGGTCCTCGGAAAAGCCGGACAGGCGCGACATGGGCATTTCCAGCGGGGCGATGTAGTTGCCCGAGCCGCGCACCCGGTGCACCATGCCGTTGGCGGCCAGGTGGGCCAGCGCCTTGCGCGCCGTCACCCGCGACACCGCCAGGCCTTCGGCCAGCGCCCGCTCCGACGGCAAGGCATCGTTGACCCGGTACTTGCCGGCGCGCACCGCTTCACTCAAGTGGCGCGAGATTTGCAAGTACAGCGGGGTGGCCTCGGCGGGATCGAGTTGAAAGGGGATTGGCGTTTTCATGGCGTCGATGGAGGGGTGGCGCAACCGATGGGCCGACACCGCGCCGGACGCCGCGCGCGGCTGATCGCAAAAAAGCAAAAGGCGCGGCCGTGGCCGCGCCCTCTCCGATCAGAACTTGTACGTCGCCGTAAAGCCGACGGTGCGGCCGATGACATTGTAGGTGTCGGGATAGGTGTTAAAGATCGACGGGTTGGCCGGCAGCGGCGGTTGCTTGTCGAACAGGTTGTCGATGCCGACGTTGATGGTCAAGCCGGCAATCGCCGGGCGCAGCGCGAAGTTGAGCTCGATGTAATCCTGCGCGGCGATGGTGGCGTCGCTGCCGATGGTGCTGTCCTTGACCTTGCCGACCCGCTTCCAGCCCAGCTGGGCCGTGACCTGGTCGAAATCCCAGGCCAGCGAAGCGCGGTGGCGGTAGGCCGGCGCCACCAGCGAGACCGCGTCGGACGAGCAGCGGAAGCCATAGCTGCCCTTGCAATCGATGGGCGCCAGCACCGGATTTTTCTGGATGCTGTAGGTCTTCACGATCGCCGCCTGGTAACCCCAGTTGAGCTTTTTGCCAGGCAAGCCGAACGGCATGTTGTGGCGGAAGCTGGCGTCGACGTCGAAACCGGCCTGGCGAATCTCGGCGAGGTTGCGGTCGACCGGGTAGGCATCCTTGATGCGGCCGGTGGCCGGGTCGCGGGTGACGGCGGCGCACAGGGGATTGTCGGCGCGCGGGTCGGTGATGTAGCAGCTGGCGAGGGCGTCGACCGGCTGGATCTGGCCGACCGCGTCTTTCAGCTTGATGTTGTAGTAATCGACCGTCAGCGACAGGCCCTTGGCAAACGCTGGGGTCAACACCACCCCGAGGGTGCGGGTGTCGCCCTTTTCGGCGCGGATGTCGGGATTGCCGCCGTAGTAATAGCCGCCGGTGAGCTGGGACGCATCGAGCGAATTGTAGGTGCCGGCAGCCGGCGCGCCAAAGCGGGCGCACTGGGTCTTGTCGCCGGTACCGAGCGCACACGGGTCGCCCTGGTAGCGCGGCTGCAGGCGGGCGGTGGTCACCAGGGCATTGAATGGCAGCGAGAACACCGGGTTGGCGTACTCGCCCATGTTGGGCTCGCGGATCACGCTTTGCTTGGTGGCGCGCAGGCGCAGCTGATCGTTGATGGCCCACGAAGCGCCCAGCTTGTCGGTGGTGTAGGCATTGTCGGCGCCGAGCGACTTGTTGTAGAAGGAACGGCGCACCGCCCCTTCGAGCGACAGGTTGTCGATAAACGGCAGTTTCGACAGCACCGGCACCAGCACCTCGGCATAGATTTCGCGGGCGCGGAACGACGGCGGCGCCGCCGGGCCGGCCACGGTGGCCTGGTTGAACGACTGCGCCAACGACGGGCTGTAGGCGAACTCGCCGGTTTCGCGGCGCACCTCGGCGCCGACGGCGAAGCCGACCGCGCCGGCCGGCAGCTTGAACAGGTCGCTGCTGTCGCCCGAGATAGTGGCGGCACCGACATATTGCTTGCGCACGCGGTCGCCGTAGTCGAACGGACGGCCGATCGAGGAAACGTCGGCGCCCGGTCCAAAGATATTGGTGGCGTTGACAAACTGCGCCACGCCGCTCTTGTTGGCGTCGCCGTTGACGATCAGCGACTCGGACGAGCGCCCGCTTTGCACATAGGCATCCCAGTTGATATTGCTGGTGATCGGGCCGCGCAAGCCGGCTTGCAACTGGTAAGTATCGCGCTTGTTGTCGATGGTGATCACGCCCAGCTCGGCCAGCGAGCGGTCGACCTGCACGCGGGCGACGCCGTTGACAAAGGTCAGCTGGTTGCGTACCGCAGCCGGGATATACGGGTTGTTCTGGTTGATCGAGTAAACGCCGGACAGGGCCGCCGGCGCCTGGCCGGTGGTCGGCGCGCCGGTGGTGTTTACGCGCGAGAACATGGCGCGGCCGTAGGCTTCCACGCCGGCGCCCAGTTCATAGGTGAAGAACGAGGAAGCGTTGATGCGCTTCATCGGCTGGATCAGGGTGTATTGCGGGGTGAAATCGGTGCTTTGCTTGGCGCTGGTCAGCTGGCCGGCATCGGTGTACGAAAACGCGCGGCCGCTGGCGACGTCGACGAAGTTACCGCCGGCGCCGGGGCGCAAGGTCGGCTTCTGGCCGGCGAAATCGCGCTCGCCTGCCAACAAACCGTCGCGCTGGGTGCTTTCCAGGTAGCCGACCAGGTGGCCGCGGTCGCCCAGGGCGATGCCGCCGGTCACATTGACGCTCTTCTGGGCGCCGCCGCCCTTGCCGCTGCGGTAATTGGCCGAGGTTTGCAGCCCTTCGAAACGGTCGTTGATGACGAAGTTGACGACGCCGGCGATGGCGTCGGCGCCGTACACGGCGGCGGCGCCGCCGGTCAGCACATCGACCCGCTTGAGCAGGGTTGCGGGAATGAAATTGACGTCGACGGCGTTACGGAAGCTGAACGGCACTGCGCGGGTGCCGTTGATCAGCACCAAGGTGCGGCTCTGGCCCAGGTTGCGCACGTCGAGGGTCTGGGCGCCGAAGGCATCGCTGCCGGCCGAGGTGCCGTT
>JAQGNM010000172.1 GCA_028291845.1 Massilia sp.
GCGGCGCGCCGCGCTTGCGTTTGACGACCGACACCACATCATCGTCGACATAAAAATTGTAATCGACCCGGTTGTTCTGCTCGGGGCGCAGTCCAAACGCTTCGCGCCTGGCCATGCGCCCCGCTTCCAGTTTCAACGCCCACTGCCACAGCTGCAGCAGTTCCATCTTGTGCGGGTACTCGCCCTCGCCGCTGGCCAGGGTCTCTTCATTGACCACCGCATCGAGGTCGTTATGGCGCAGGTTGGCGGCGATCGGCACCATTTCGGCGCGCGTTTCGGTAGCAACTACCGTCAGGTTCGCGTCCAGGGTCGCGTACAGCGAGATGGCCGGGCAGGCGCGTCCTTCCGCCAGGGTGAACGCTTCGACGACGTCGTCGGGCAGCATGGTGATTTTGTCCCCCGGCATATACACGGTCGACATGCGCGAGCGCGCCATCTTGTCGATGGCGTCGTCCGGCTTGATGGCCAGCCCCGGCGCGGCGATGTGGATGCCGACCCGGATGGTGCCGTCATCCCGCACGGTGACGGAAAATGCGTCGTCGATCTCGGTGGTGGTGACGTCGTCGATGGAAAAGGCGGCGACGTCGGCCAGCGGCAGGCCGGCCGGCGTGGCAGGTACGGCAATCGCCGGAAAGCCGGCGCCGCGCGGGAAATTCTCGAACAGGAAGCGCGCCATGTGCAGCGCCTTGGCCGATTCGATGCCGCCGGTGGCCAGCATCAGGCGCGGCGCGCTGGTATGCAGCTCGTTGCACGCGGTCTCGAGCGCCTTGTACTCGATGCTGTTCTTGTCCGGCTTGAACAGCAGCTGCGCCACCTGCGGCCGCATCGCCGCCGGCAGCGTGCCCGCCTTCAGTTCTTCCACGTAGGCGGCCTGGATCAGGCCCTGCTGCTTTTTCTTTTCGATGCCCGCTTGCGCGGCGCGCAGCGACTGCTCGGGCGCCGCCTTGTAGCGTCCCCGGCCCTTTTTATAAAAATAGATCGGCGCGCCATGCAAGGCCAGGATCAGGCCGGCCGCCTCGAACGGCAGCGGGGTGTGGCCGAAATAATCGGCCGCCAGTTCGGCAAAGCCGAACTCCTCCTCGCCCGCCACTTCCCACAAAAACTCCAGGTCGGCGTCCAGGGCGATCGCCTTGGCCGCCTCCAGCAGCTCGGCCGGCGCGGGTTTTTCGTACTGCAGCAGCACGTCCTTGACCTTGACCTTGGTGCGTTTACCGGATGGCATTTCGACTTGATACGCCTCGCCAGCCTGGGACAGCACGGTGCCGACCTTGAAATCGCCGGATTCTTCAAAAAATAGATTCATTGTTCAGTTCGCGTTCTTGATAGGGGGTACGGGCAGCAGGGATAGCACCGGCGGCAAGAATACCTCGGTCACCAGCAGGCTGCCTTGATGGCGGCGATACAGACAGCGCCGCGCGTAATAAACAGGAGGATGCGGCGTCGCCGGCGCGCCCGCTGCGACCAAGGCCCGCCGCACCAGCGGATGGCCGGCGCGCAGGCGGGCAAATTCGAGCTGGCCGCGGCGCACCAGCGGATCGTAAAACAGGGTCGAGCCGAGCGAACGTTCACCCAGGCCGCCGAACAGCGGCCAGTCGCTGGCCGAATCGGACAGCGGCACCACCGTGTGGGCAAACACCACCGGGTTGCCGTCGCAGCGCAGCAGCACTTCGCGCTCGAGCACCCGCCCCCGGCCCGCCATGCCGATGGCGCGCGCCTCGTCCGCCAGGCACAGGGCGGTGTTCTGGTGCAGGCGCTGCACCCGGAAGGCGCGGCTGTGGGCGATCAATCTGGCGGTCAGCGAGCCGCCCGCCGTCAGCCAGGCGGCGACGTCAAAGGGCGCGTTGACGGCGCCGACGTGACGGTGCCAGCGCGCCTGGCGCAACGAGGCGGCACGCGGTCCGCTCACCGCTGCGCTTTCGGCAGGCAGAAGGCCAGTACCTCGTCGACGTGGTCGGCAAATTCACCGATCGCATGGTCGCTGCCCTCGATCACGTGCTGGCGCGCGCCCTGGTAATGGGCCACCATATCGCGGTAGTCGAGCACCTCGTCGCCGGTGGCGGCGATCAGGAAGTAACGCGACGGGTCGCTGATCGCCGGCACCGCCAGCGCGCGCAGCTCGTCGATGTACTCGCGCTTGAATTCGAACGGTTCATCGGAATGCCAGGCGGTGGTGACGCCGACCTGCTGTTCCAGATTTTTTAAGGGGACAACGGCAGGATTGAGCAGCACGGCGCGGCAACCGAGGTGCTCGGCCAGCCAGGTGGCATAGTAGCCGCCCAGCGACGAGCCGATGATGGCCAGTTCAGCGGCCGGCACGCCGGCTACCTGCGCCAGCGCCAGGGCGATGGCCGCCTTGGGCGAAGCCGGCAGCTGCGGGCAGATCAACTGGTCGGCGCGACCCAGCGCCGCCATGCGGCCGGCCACCACTCGCGCTTTATACGACGAGGGCGACGAGCGAAAGCCGTGCAGATACAGAATCATGAGGCTTGACGGGGCAAGGAAGTGGCCAGCGCATCGAGCAGCTTCTGATGGATGCCGCCGAAGCCGCCATTACTCATCACCAGCACATGGTCGCCCGGCTGCGCCGCCTGGACGATGGCGTTGACCAGGAAATCGAGCTGGTCGAAACTGTGGGCGATTTTGCCGAGCGGTTTCAAGGCGTCGGCCAGGCTCCAGCCGAGCGCCTGCTGGCTGCCGAAACCGAACACCAGGTCGGCGTCCTTCAAACTGCCCGGCAGGGCATCCTTCATGGCGCCCAGTTTCATGGTGTTCGAGCGCGGTTCCAGCACTGCCAGGATGCGTCCGGCGCCGCTGTCGACGCCGCCGATTTTCTGGCGCAGGCCGCCGACCGTGGTGGCGATGGCGGTCGGGTGGTGCGCAAAATCGTCATAGACGGTGACGCCACCCACCACGCCGCGCACTTCCATGCGCCGCTTGACCGATTCGAAGCGAGACAGCGACTCGGCCGCCTGCGCCACCGGCACGCCGACGTGGCGCGCCGCGGCAATCGCCGCCAGCGCGTTGGAGCGGTTATGGCGGCCCGTCAAGCCCCAGTGCACGGCGCCCACCGTGGCGCCATTGAACACCACGTCGAAACTGCCGTCCTGGTGCTCGACCATGCTCCAGTTGACGTGTTCGCCGACGCCGAAACTTTCGTGCTCGCTCCAGCACCCGCGCTTCATCACCCGCGCCAGCGATGCTTCGTCGCCATTGACCACCAGCCGGCCGACACCAGGCACGGTGCGCACCAGGTGGTGAAACTGGGTTTCGATGGCGCCGATGTCGGGGAAAATGTCGGCGTGGTCGTATTCGAGGTTGTTCATCACCGCCGTCTTGGCGTGGTAATGGACGAATTTGCTTCTCTTGTCGAAAAACGCGGTGTCGTATTCGTCCGCCTCGATGACGAAGAAATCGGAATCCTGGTCGCCCGACAGGCGCGCCGACACTCCGAAATTCATCGGTACGCCGCCGATCAAAAAGCCCGGAGAATAGCCGGCATCTTCCAGGATCCAGGCCAGCATCGCCGAGGTGGTGGTCTTGCCGTGGGTGCCGGCCACCGCCAGCACCCATTTGTGACGCAATATATGTTCGCCCATCCATTGTGGACCGGAC
>JAQGNM010000200.1 GCA_028291845.1 Massilia sp.
GCGATGGCGTTCAAGGCCGCCAGCGCGGCGCCGGCCGCTGCCGGGTCGGTGGCATCGGCCGCCACCAGCAGCGCCGGCCGCTCGCCCCGTTCGAGCGCGCGCGCAAAGCCGGGCGGGATCACCAGCACGAACTGCACCTCGCCGCGATCGAGCAGCAGGTCGCCCTGGCGCGTGTCGGGCGGCCGCTGCACGATTTTAAAATATGCCGAGTTTTCCAGCGCCGCCGTCAGGCTGCGCGAATGGACGCTGTGGTCGGCGCTGACCACGGCCAGCGGCAGGCCTTTTGGATCGGTGTTGATGGCGTAGGCGAACAGCACCAGCTGCATGACGGGCACCCCGACCATCATGGCAAACGTCAGGCGGTCGCGCCGCAGCTGCAGGAATTCCTTGAGCAGGATCGCCAGCAGGCGCTGCCAGCTCATGGCGCGGCGCCGGCGACATTGTCGGTGGCGCCGTCCATCAGCGCGATGAACACGTCCTCCAAGGTGGTGGCAACCGGGGTCACCATGACCTCTTCACGCCGCCATGGCGCCAGCGCGGCGTCGAGGTCGGCAGCGCTGGCCGCCGCGATGTGCAGGGCGGCGCCGAACGATGCCACGCTGCGGATGCCGGGGTGCGTGCGCACGGCGTCGGCGATGCGCATCAACAGGGCAGGGGCGCCGGCCACTTCGCAGGTGGAGAGGCGAGCCTGGGCGATCAGTTCAGCGGCGCTGCCTTGCGCCAGTAGCTTGCCGTAGGCGATGTAGGCCAGCGAGTGGCAGCGCTCGGCCTCGTCCATGTAGTGGGTCGACACCAGCACCGTCATGCCGTGGTCGGCCAGCACGTGTAACTGGTCCCAGAATTCGCGCCGCGCCTTGGGGTCGACGCCGGCCGTCGGTTCGTCCAGCAGCAGCAATTGGGGCGCGTGCAGCAGGCAGGCGGCCAGCGCCAGGCGCTGCTTCCAGCCGCCCGACAGCGAGCCGGCCAGTTGATTGCGCCGGCCGGCCAGGCGCAGTTGCGCCAGGGTGGCGTCGACCCTGGCGCGGCGCCCGGCAATCGCATACACGCGGGCGATGAAGTCGAGGTTCTCGGCGATCGTCAAGTCGTCGTACAGGCCGAATTTCTGCGTCATGTAGCCGACCTCGCGCTTGATCGATGCCGCCTGCGTGCGCAGGTCGAAGCCCAGGCACGAGCCGGCCCCCTCGTCGGGCGTGAGCAGGCCGCACAGCATGCGGATGGTGGTGGTCTTGCCGCTGCCGTTGGGGCCCAAAAAGCCGTGGATGCGGCCGCGCCGCACACGCAGATCAAGGTGGTCGACCACCACCTTGTCGCCATAGCGCTTGGTCAGCCCGCGCACGTCGATGATGGTGTCGGCGGCAGCGGCGGTCATTGGGCCGCCAGCCGCACTTCCAGCGGTTGGCCCGGATGCAGTCGCGCGGCGTCGCCCGGCGCCGGCCGCGCTTCGACCATGAACACCAGGCTGGCGCGGTTTTCGCGGCTGTAGATGAGCGGCGAGGTGAATTCGGCGCCCGGTGCGATGAAGCTGACGGTGGCGGCGAGCGGGGCGCCGCAGCCGTCGCAGCTGAGCAGCACGCGCCGGCCCGGCGCCAGCTTGGCCAGCTGCGGCTCGGCGACAAAAAAGCGCGCCTTGATATTCGCCGGCGGCAGCAGGCTGACCACCGCGGCGCCGGCCGGCACCAGTTCGCCTTCCCTATAAAACACCTCGGTCACGGCGCCAGCCTGCGGCAGTGTTTTCGCCTTTTGCGCCAGCTTCCATTCCGCTTGCGCCAGTTGCGCCTCGGCCGCCTTCCGGTCCTGCTCGGCGGCGGCGATGGCGTCGGCGCGCGATCCCAGTTGCGCCACCCGCAGCTGCGCGCGCAGCTGGTCGACGCGGGCACGGTCGCCCATCAGCGCGGCGCGCGCCTCATCGAGCCGGGCCGGCGCGATGAAGCGGGCCTGGATCAGTGCTTGCTGGCGCGCCAGATCGGCCGCAGCCAGCTCGTACGCCGCCTGCGCTTGTTTCACCTGGGCGCGTACGGCCGCCAGTTCATCGGGCCGCTGGCCTTTGCGCGCATCGAGCAGCTGCGCTGTCGCCCGCCGCACCCGCGCTACCGCTTCCTCGCGCTCGGCGCGCTCGGCGTCCTGCTCGAGTACAAAGGCGGGCGCGCCCTGCGCCACCTGGTCGCCGCTCCTGACGAACACCCTGGTGAGGGTGCCGCCGACGGGCGAGGCGACGCGCACGTATTCGCCCTCGGCGTAGCCGGGCAGGTAATCGTCGGCGTGACGCCCGCACGCGGCCAGGGACAGCGGCAGGATCAAACAAAACAGCAGCTTCATGGCAAAGCTCCCGGTGTGATTGCCCGGCCGCGCACGGCACACGCGATGCGCTGTTGTTGGAACGGCCGGCCATGCTTGAACGATACGCCCGACTGATAATGATGTCGCCTGTCTGAAAAGGACAAGCTGGTCAATGGTCCAGCTTGGAAAGCGGCAAGGGCAAATTGCCACGGACCCTCACGGCGCCGATGTAAAAGGCAAGCGAGATGGTCGCCATCGATAACAGCACGTACAAGAAGGGCGCAGGCGCCGGGTAATTGCGCAAAATTGCCGCGGCGACCAATGGTCCGGCCGCTTTGGCCAGCAGTGACGGCCCCGCCATCGCACCGGAAATGGCGCCGTAATTCTTACGGCCGAACATCGCTTGCGGTATGGTGCCGCGCACGATCGTCAGGATGCCGTTACTCAGTCCGTACAGAATGCAAAACACGGCAACGGCCCAGGCCTGGCTGCCAAACATCAGCAGCGCCAGGATGGCGGCGGGCAGCGCGCCAAAAGCAAACATGCCGACTTGCTGGGGCGCGACGTTGCGCGCGAAGGTACGCTCACAGATCCGGCCGACCACTTGCAGCGGGCCGATCAGCGTCGCCATCAGCACGGCAAGCGACGCTACGTGGCCGAAGTCCTGCAGCAGTGGTATCAAATGCACGGAGAGGGCCGAAAAAATGAACATGTTGGCGGCAAATGCGATGGCGAGCTTCCAGAACGCCGGATGGCGCAGCGCCTCGGCCAGGGTGTGGTGATGCCCGAGTTGGCCAGGCGCGACCTCCGCCGGCGCCGGGTCCTGGCCCAGCATGAGGTGCAGTGGCAGGCACAGCACCAACTGCGCAACCCCGAACCATAGATAGGTGTCACGCCAGCCGATAGCCGTGTTCAACGCCAGTGTCAGCGGCCAAAAAAACGTGCTGGCGAATCCGGCAAACAAGGTAAGGGTCGAAATCGCCTGCCTGCTCTGGTGGTGGAACTTGCGATTGATCGTGGCAAACGCGGCTTCGTACAGGGTCAGGGACATGGCCACGCCGAGCATGGTCCAGGCGCCAAAATAGGATAGGGGCCCCGATGCCCTGCTCAGCCAGATCAATCCGGCGCCGCACACCAGCGAGCCGCTCGCCATGACCCACTGGCCGCCGAACCGGTCCAGCAGCATCCCCGTGGGTGTTGCGACCAGGCCGGCAACGAGCAGGCTCCAGGAGAAGGCGCCATACACGATTTCAGCACGCATGGCCAAGGTCTGGCCAATGGCCGGCGCCAGAATGCTGAACGCGTAGTACAGCGCGCCCCAGGAGAGGATCTGGGTGACAGCCAGGATGCCGATAATCCGCCAGGTACGCTGCATGGATATTCCTGTGTGGTATTTCATCGATACGCCATCGTCATGCACGATGTCATGCCGTCGACACAATACTTCGATAATATTTGAAACGTTGTAGCTTTAGCGTTAGCATACTTCAATTATTACTGAGTTGCGGAAGTGAACATATGGATACCAAGGAAGTCTTGACGGCACTGTCCGCCATCGCCCAGGAGAGTCGGCTGGCGATTTTCCGGCTGCTGGTGCAAGTCGGTCCGGATGGCATGGCCGCAAGCAAGATTGCCGAGCAACTCGACATCGCCCCTTCCTCGCTGTCATTTCACTTGAAGGAACTGGCGCACGCAAAACTCATCACTGCGCGCAGTGAAGGCCGCTTCATCATTTACTCGACCGATGTCGTCGTCATGAACGGCCTGATCGGCTACCTGACCGAAAATTGCTGCGGCGGCGTCCCTTGCGGCGCGGTCGGCGGCAGCACCACGAAATCGTCTTGATACCACTTCCCAAGGCTTCCCGTGCTCCTTGCGTTGCTGATTTTTCTCGCCACCTTGATCCTGGTAATCTGGCAGCCACGCGGCCTTGGCATCGGCTGGAGCGCGTCCGCCGGCGCGCTTGTCGCGCTGCTGGCCGGTGTCATCCACACCGCCGATATCCCGCTGGTCTGGCACATCGTGTGGAACGCCACCGGCACATTTATCGCAGTAATCATCATCAGCCTCTTGCTCGACAAGGCGGGCTTTTTCGAGTGGGCAGCGCTGCACGTGGCGCGCTGGGGACGCGGCAGCGGCAAGCGCCTGTTCGTGCTGCTGGTGTTACTGGGCGCGTCGGTCGCTGCGCTGTTCGCCAACGACGGCGCAGCACTGATCCTCACTCCGATCGTGATCGCCATGCTGCGCGCGCTGCGCTTCCCGGCGAAAGCCACGCTGGCGTTCGTGATGGCGGCCGGCTTCATCGCCGATACAGCGAGCTTGCCGCTGGTGGTGTCGAACCTGGTCAATATCGTCTCGGCCGACTATTTTAATATCGGCTTCGGCCGCTATGCCGCCGTGATGGCGCCGGTCAACCTGGTGTCGGTGGCGGCGACGCTGGGCATGCTGATGTGGTTCTTCCGCAAAGACATACCGGCCGCTTACGACCTGGCCCAGTTGCGCACGCCGGATGAGGCGATCCACGACCGTGCCACCTTCGTTGCCGGATGGTGGGTGCTGGGCCTGCTGCTGGTCGGTTTCTTCTGGCTGGAACGCTTGGGCGTGCCGATCAGCGCTGTGGCGGCAGTGGGCGCCGCCGTGCTGCTCATGGTGGCCGCGCGTGGACACAAAATTTCAACGCGCGAGGTGCTGGGCAACGCCCCCTGGCAGGTCGTGGTTTTCTCGCTGGGCATGTACCTGGTCGTCTACGGCCTGCGCAATGCCGGCCTGACCGGCATTGTTACCGCGCTGCTCGACGCCTGCGCGACTTACGGTGTGTGGGGAGCGGCCCTGGGGACGGGACTGATCACGGCCGTGCTGTCGTCGATCATGAACAACATGCCGACCGTGCTGATCGGCGCCTTGTCGATCGATGCCACCACCGCGCAGGGTGCGGTACGTGAGGCCATGATCTACGCCAATGTCATCGGCAGCGACCTGGGCCCGAAGATCACGCCCATCGGCAGCTTGGCGACGTTGCTATGGCTGCACGTCCTGGCAAGCAAGGACATCAGGATCTCGTGGGGCTATTACTTCCGCGTCGGCATCGTGTTGACCTTGCCGGTGCTTTTACTGACTCTGGCGGCACTTGCAGTGCGCCTTTCCTGAGAAGGGGAACATCATGACAACGACCATTTACCACAACCCGGATTGCGGCACCTCCCGCAACACCCTGGCGCTGATTCGTAACGCAGGCATCGAGCCGCTCATCATCGAGTATCTGAAAACGCCGCCGGATCGCGCCACGCTGGTCGACCTGATCGCCAGATCGGGCCTGGCGGTACGCGACGTCGTGCGGCAGAAGGAACCGGCTTATACCGCCTTGCAGCTCGACCTGCCGGCGACGTCCGACGATCAACTGATCGACGCCATGCTGGCCCATCCGATACTGATCAATCGTCCGCTGGTCGTCGTCGACGGCCAAGTGCGCCTTTGCCGTCCGTCCGAAGTCGTGCTCGATATCCTGCCGCAACCGCAGCAGGGCGCATTTAGCAAAGAGGATGGGGAGCGCGTGATCGACCAACACGGACAGCGGGTGCCGCATGGATAAGATCGCCGACCTGCCGAATATCCGCCCCGAGCAATTCGATATTCCCGACCTCGACAAGCTCGCGCCAGTCGGCGACTTCAGCCATCCGCCGCGCATCCTGATGTTGTACGGTTCGTTGCGTGAACGCTCGTTCAGCCGCTTTCTGACCGAAGAAGCCGCGCGCATTCTCGAGCAGTTCGGCGCGGAGGTGAAGATTTTCGACCCCATGGAGTTGCCGATGGCAGGCAGCGTGGCGGAAGACCATCCGAAGGTGGTCGAGCTGCGCGACCTGTGCCTGTGGTCGGAAGGCCAAGTCTGGTGCAGTCCGGAACGCCACGGGGCAATCACCGCCGTGATGAAGAACCAGATCGACTGGATCCCGCTGGAAATGGGCGCCATCCGCCCCAGCCAGGGCCGCACCTTGGCGGTGATGCAAGTGTGTGGTGGCTCCCAGTCCTTCAACGTGGTCAATACCTTGCGCTTGCTGGGCCGCTGGATGCGTATGTTCACCATCCCGAATCAATCGTCGGTCCCGATGGCCTACAAGGAATTCGACGACGCCGGCCGCATGCGCCCATCGCCCTACTACGACCGCGTGGTCGACGTCATGGAAGAGTTGTTCAAGATGACCCTGTTACTCCGCGGCCGCACCGACTACCTCACCGACCGCTACAGCGAACGCAGCGAGCGCCACATGAAAGCCACCAGCGCGCAAGTCGCGAAAATCTAGCAGATTAAATCAGGCTGCGCACTCCTGCGAGGCCCGCCCCCGAGGCAAAACATGATCTGACTCGGGTTTGCGTCCCCAAAAAAGATCCGGCTCCGCCTAATGCCAGTCACTTAAGCTCATTGTCGTGGAACGGAGGCATGGGACAGGCACCCGATGGGAGCCAGTCCCATGCTTGCTTTCGTGCTTAAGTGACTGGCATTACGGCTCCGCCGGTCTTTTTTTTGCCTGACTGTCAGTGCGCCCTTAAGCCGGGGTTCCCCTTGGCATTTCAAACCAGTCCACACAAAAGTAGGGTGTACTTTTGTGTGCCCCCAAAAAAATACCCGCTTCGCGCGGGTATTTTAATACTTGCTTCTTGTATGTCATGCGGCGACGTATCGCGCAAAATTCTGTTTCTTGAGACGGAAGGCGTTATCCCGCCACCGACCTTGTTTGTCAGCGGTTGATATTTAATCACTGATGTTGGTGCCGGGCAAAGGGTTTTCGTCATCGGCACTGCAAAAACAACACACCGGCCCGTGCGGTGGCCGGCAGGCGGCGGATCACGCTTGCAGCTTTTGCCATGGATGTCTATGAGGCCGGCAAAAGCTTTATAATTCAGGGTTTTGACGATTTTTGCGGAGTTATCGATGCCGATTTACGCCTACCGCTGCGATGAATGCGGGTTTGCCAAGGATGTGTTGCAGAAGATGTCGGACCCGGTCTTGACGGTCTGTCCTTCCTGCGCCCAGCCGGCCTTTAAAAAACAAGTTACTGCCGCGGGCTTCCAGCTCAAGGGCACGGGTTGGTACGCCACTGACTTCCGTGGCGGCAAGGCGCCTGCCACCGGTACCGCCACCGGACCCGTCGACAAGCCCGCGCCCGCTGCCGACAGCGCCCCAGCAGCGGCGCCGGCCGCCGCCAAACCGGCGGCGCCGGCTGGCGACAAGTCCTGAGCATGGCTGCCGCCTGTCTCGAATGAGACGGGCCACCTGCTCAAATGAGTACTTACCTTTAACCCGAGACCACGATGCGTAAATATTTCATCACAGGCTTGCTGGTGCTGGTGCCCCTGGCCATCACGGCGTGGGTGCTTAACCTGGTGATTGGCACGATGGATCAGTCGCTGCTGATTCTGCCGAAGCAGTGGCAGCCGCGCGAGATGTTCGGCTTCGATATCCCCGGGCTGGGCACCATTTTGACCATCCTGATCGTGTTCGTCACCGGTTTGCTGACCAATAACCTGGTCGGCAACTACGTGGTGCGCATGTGGGAAAAGCTGTTGCAGCGCATTCCAGTGGTCAGCTCCCTGTATGGCAGCGTCAAGCAGGTCTCCGACACCCTATTTTCGTCGTCGGGCAACGCCTTTCGCAAGGCCGTGCTGCTGCCGTATCCGCATGCCGATTCCTGGACCATCGGCTTTCTGACCGGCGTGCCCGGCGGCGACGTCAGGAACCATCTGGTGGGAGACTATGTCAGCGTATATGTGCCGACCACGCCGAACCCCACCTCGGGATTTTTCCTGATGCTCGAGAAAAGCAAAGTGATCGAACTCGACATGACTGTCGACGCGGCTCTCAAATACATCGTCTCGATGGGCGTCGTCGCCCCCGAGTACCTGCCGGCGAAAGTCATGGCAGCGTCTGAAATTAACTAACCTGGATCGAAAATTATGTCCTCCATGCGTACTCACTACTGCGGCCTCGTCACTGAAGAACTGCTGGGCCAAACTGTCAGCCTGTGCGGCTGGGTACACCGTCGCCGCGACCACGGCGGCGTGATTTTTATCGACCTGCGCGACCGCGAAGGCCTGGTGCAGATTGTCTGCCACCCGGACAATGCCGCCGTCTTCAAGGCGTCCGAATCGGTGCGTAACGAATACTGCCTGCGCATCACCGGCACCGTCACCAACCGCCTCGAGGGCACGGTCAACAACAACCTCAAGTCCGGCAAGATCGAAATCACCGCGCTTGAAGTCGAAGTGCTCAACGCCTCGGTCGCCGTGCCGTTCCAGCTCGACGACGACAACCTGTCCGAGACCACCCGCCTGACGCACCGCGTGCTCGACCTGCGCCGTCCGCAGATGCAAAACAACCTGCGCCTGCGTTACAAGGTGACGATGGAAGTGCGCAAGTACCTCGACAACCTCGGTTTCATCGACATCGAAACGCCGATGCTGACCAAGTCGACGCCGGAAGGCGCGCGCGACTACCTGGTGCCGTCGCGCGTCAACGCCGGCAAGTTCTTTGCATTGCCGCAGTCGCCGCAGCTGTTCAAGCAGCTGCTGATGGTGGCCAACTTCGACCGCTACTACCAGATCACCAAGTGCTTCCGCGACGAAGATCTGCGCGCCGACCGCCAGCCTGAATTCACCCAGATCGACTGCGAAACCTCGTTCCTGTCCGAGCAGGAGATCCGCGATCTGTTCGAAGACATGATCCGTGTGGTGTTCAAGAACACCCTGGACATCGACCTGCCGAACCCGTTCCCGGTGATGGACTACGCCAACGCCATGGGCCTGTACGGTTCCGACAAGCCGGACATGCGCGTAAAAATGCAGTTCACCGATCTCACCGAGATCATGAAGACGGTCGACTTCAAGGTATTCGCCGGCGTCGCCAACTCGGTGGGCGGGCGCATCGTCGGCCTGCGCGTGCCGCAGGGCGGCAACATGCCGCGTTCGGAAATCGATGCCTACACCCAGTTCGTCGGCATCTACGGCGCCAAGGGCCTGGCTTACATCAAGGTCAACGAGAAGGCCAAGGGCCGTGACGGCCTGCAGTCGCCGATCGTGAAAAACCTGCACGACGAAGCGCTGGCGAAGATCGTCGAAATGACCGGCGCCGAAGACGGCGACCTGATTTTCTTCGGCGCCGACAAAGCGAAAATCGTCAACGACGCCATCGGCGCGCTGCGCGTGAAAATCGGCCACTCCGACTTCGGCAAAAAGGCCGGCCTGTTCGACGACCGCTGGGCGCCGCTGTGGGTGATCGACTTCCCGATGTTCGAACACGACGAGGAAAGCGGCCGCTGGAACGCCACCCACCACCCGTTCACGGCACCGAAAGACGGCCACGAAGACATGCTGGAAACCGATCCGGGCGCCTGCATCGCCAAAGCCTACGACA
>JAQGNM010000202.1 GCA_028291845.1 Massilia sp.
ACCTGGCTGCCGGGCGACATCCTCACCAAGGTCGACCGCGCCAGCATGGCCCATTCGCTGGAAGTGCGGGTGCCGCTGCTCGACCACAAGATCGTCGAATGGGTGGCCGGCCTGCCGCCCGATATCAAGTTGCACAAGGGCGAAGGCAAATACGTCTTTAAAAAGTCGATGGAAGCGTTTTTGCCGGAAGATATTTTGTACCGCAGCAAGCGTGGCTTTTCGATACCGGTCGCGGCCTGGCTGCGCGGCCCGCTGCGCGAGACGGTGAGAAAAGCCGCCTTGTCACCGCTGCTGCTCGACACCGGCATTTTCAACGAATCGTATTTGCGCCACATGGTCGACTCGCACGAATCGGGCGTGCACGACTACAGCGCCGCGCTGTGGTCGGTATTGATGTTTGAAAGTTTCTTGCGCGTCAGCGCCAACCGCTGACCTGCCCTTTATGCGATGAATTCCTTTACCCTGCTTCCGGTCGCGGCGCGACCGTTAAAAATTCTGTACCACCACCGTACCCGCTCGAAAGACGGTCAGTACGTGCACATCGAAGAGATGATCAACGCCCTGCGCGAGCAGGGCCACGAAGTGGTCATCGTGGCGCCGCCCAGTGCCGAGCAGGAAGATTTCGGCTCCGACGCCGGCATGGTGGCGCTGCTGAAAAAATTCATGCCGAAGGCGGCCTACGAAGTGATGGAACTGGCCTACAGCCTGGTGGCCTACCGCCGCCTGGTCAAAGCCGTCCAACTGCACCAGCCCGATTGCATCTACGAGCGATACAACCTGTTTTTGCCTGCCGGCATCTGGCTAAAGCGCCGTTTCAAATTGCCGTTTCTGCTGGAAATCAACGCCCCCATCATGGAAGAGCGCGCCCGCTACGACGGTTTAGCTTTAAAAGGCCTGGCGCGCTGGTCGCAAAAATTCGCCTGGCAGCAAGCCGACAAGGTATTGCCGGTCACCCGGGTGCTGGCCGACATCGTCGCCGACTACGGCGTGCCGGAAGAGAACATCGTGGTGATCCCGAACGGCATCAACCTGACCCGTTTTAATGGCGACAGCGATCTCGCCACGGCGAAAAAAGCGCTCGGCTTTGAAAAATCGCTGGTGCTGGGTTTTACCGGTTTTGTCCGCGACTGGCACGGCCTCGACAAGGTGGTGGCGATGATCGCCACCGACCCGCCCGAAGCGCCGCGCCAGTTGCTGGTGGTGGGCGACGGCCCGGCCCGCGCTGCTCTCGAGCAGCAAGCGGCCGCGCTCGGCATCGCCGACCGTGTCAAATTCACCGGCATCATCGAACGCGATGAGGTGGCGCGCTACGTGGCCGCGTTCGATATTGCCTTGCAGCCGGCGGTGGTGGCGTATGCGTCGCCTTTGAAACTGTTTGAATACCTGGCTCAGGGCAAGGCAATTGTCGGACCCGATCAGCCCAATATCCTGGAAATTTTGTCGGCCGACCACAATGCCGTGCTGTTCGACCCGGCCACGCCGGACGGGCTGGCATTGGCCGTCAAGCGCTTGTGCGAGGATGAGGTCCTGCGCGCCAAGGTGGCGAAAAATGCCAAGCTGTCGATCGAGCAACAGCAGCTGACCTGGCATGCCAACGCCCGCCGCGTGGTGGGCTTGTTTGAAGGGATGCTGCATCGTGCGTGACGCAATAATTTTCCTGCTGTTCGCAGCGACCATCCCTTTCATCTTCAAGCGTCCCGTGATGGGCACGCTCACGTACGCCGTATTCAGCCTGATGAATCCGCACCGGCTTTCCTACGGCAGCGCCTACGACTTTCCGTTTGCGATGCTGATCGTGTTACTGACCCTGATCAGCATGGTGATGTCCAAAGAGAAAAAAGGCATCCCGCCGCTGCCGCTGGTGATCGTGTTTTGCATATTCATTGCATGGATCAATTTCACGTGCCTGTTCGCACTCGAACCCCTGCTTGTCTGGACGGAATGGAGCCGGGTGATGAAAACCATGGTCATGATCGCCCTGACCGTGCTGACGGTTCGCACCGTTCGCGATGTCAACGCTTTAGTGGCAACTGTTGCGCTGTCGCTCGGTTTCTGGGGTCTGAAGAGCGGTATCTTCACCATCAAATCCGGCGGCAGCCAGGGCATGCTGGGACCGGCCGGAAGCTACATCACCGACAACAATACGATGGCGCTGGCAATGGTCACCACCGTGCCCTTGCTGGTGTACCTGGTGTCGCAGACCCAGGGCAAATGGCTCAAGCGCGGCGTGCTGTTCATTACGCTCATGACGGCGCTGGCGGCGATCGGTTCATATTCACGCGGCGCGATGCTGGCCTCGGTGGCAATGGGGGGATTCCTGTGGCTAAAGTCGCGCAACAAGGCAAAGATCGGTATCTTGCTCGCTCTGCTGGCGCCGCTGATCTATGTATCCATGCCCTCGGACTGGACCAGTCGCATGCACAGCATCGACAACTACCAGGAAGACGCCTCGGCCATGGGCCGCATCAACGCTTGGCAGTTTGCCGCTAATATTGCCAATCACTATCCCCTCGGAGGCGGCTTCCTGGTTTTCACGCCGCGCCTGTTCAAGCAATATGCCCCCATTCCGGAAGCATTTCACGTCGCCCACAGTATTTATTTCCAGGTACTCGGTGAGCACGGCTACATTGGCCTGGGGATCTTCCTGCTGATGTTCCTGTTCGGCTGGCGCACCGGTACGACAGTGATCAAGTACTGCAAGGACAAACCGGAATTGCTGTGGGCGAAAACCCTCGCGCAAATGTGCCAGGTCAGCATCATCGGCTACCTGACAGCGGGGGCCTTCCTGACGATGGCGTATTACGATCTGATCTACTACGTGCTGGCCATTCTCGTGTGCGTGCAAAAAGTGGTGATCTTGTCGCCGCAAAAGGACAATATTCCGCCGATGCGCTTGCGTTTTCTGGATCGCTTTACGGGTAAAGGCAAGGCCAAGCCCGCCCTGGGCCGCGGCAAGCCCGGTTAAATCAGCACTTCCAGCGCCGCCGGGTGGCCGAGAAAGCCGCTCGGGCTGGCGCTGGGGCCGTAAGCGCCCGACTGGAACACCACGATCAGGTCGCCGATCTGCGCATGTGCCAGCGGCATGCGCTCGGCCAGTACATCAAGCGGCGTGCACAGCGGACCGGTCACCGAAGCGGTGCCGGGCTCCACCGCAGTCATGCGGTTGCCCACGGCGACCGGATAATTCTTGCGGATGATTTGCCCGAGGTTGCCCGAGGCAGCCAGGTGGTGGTGCATGCCGCCGTCGACCACCAGGAACACCTCGCCGCGCGAGACCTTGCGGTCGAGCACCCGCGCCACATAGATGCCGGCCTCGCCGACCAGGTAGCGGCCCAGTTCGAGCGCCAGGCGCGCCTGCGGCAGGGCAGCTGCCAGGCGCGCCAGCAGGCCCTCGAGCGCGGCGCCGATCGGCGCGATGTCGAGCCGCTGCTCGCCCGGAAAGTACGGGATGCCAAATCCGCCGCCGATATTGAGCTGACGCACCGTCAGCGGCGCCTCGCCGGCCAGCCGGATGCCCAGTTCGACGCTGCGGGTTTGCGCCTCAATGATGGCGTCGCCACGCAGGCTCTGCGACCCGCTGAAAATATGGAAGCCCTGAAAATCAAGGGACATCGCCGCCACCTCACGCAACAGGCGCGGCACCTCTTCGGCGTCGATGCCGAACGGCTTGGCGCCACCGCCCATTTTCATGCCGGACGATTTCAATTCGAAGTCCGGATTGACCCGCAACGCTACCCGCGCCGCGACACCCAGCCGCTCGCTGATCCGCGCCACCGCCGCCAGTTCGCGTTCCGATTCAAGGTTGATGCAGACGCCGGCGGCCACCCCCTGGGCCAGCTCGCCGTCCCCCTTGCCGGGACCGGCAAAACTGATGCGCGCGGCGGCCATGCCGGCGTCGAGCGCGGTTTTCAGTTCGCCACCCGAGGCCACGTCGAGCCCGTCGACCAGGCCGGCCATGTGTTGCACCAGCGCCGGCATGGGATTGGCCTTGACCGAATAATGCAAGGCGACGCCAGCCGGCAACTGTGCCCGCAAGGCCGCCACGCGCGCACCGAGCAGCGCTCGGTCGTAGGCGAAAAACGGCGTGTGGCCGACCCGTTCGGCCAGCATTGGCAGCGCGATGCCGCCGATCTGCAGGACATCGCCGACGACCGGAAACTGGGATTGGGCGGCGTGGCGTGGCTTGGTGTCGGTCATGGCGCGGTCGATGAGGTGAAAGTGAGCCCGGCCAGGGTGGCGCGCAACAAGTTGCGGTCAACCTTGCCGTTTGGATTGCGTGGCAGCGCCTGTTCGCGCAGGTCGAAATGGGCTGGCACCATGTAGGCCGGCAGGCGCCGCCGGCACTCCGCCAGCAGGCTGGCGGCGTCGATTCCGCCGCTGGGCACGGCGATGACGGCGATCGCCTGGCCCAAGGTCGGATGATCGATGCCGAAGGCGGCGGCCTCGCTGACCATGCCGGTGCCATGCAGCACCGTCTCGATTTCCGTCGGGCTGACGCGGTAACCGGATACCTTGATCATGTCGTCACCGCGGCCGATGAAGTACAGATAACCGTCGGCATCGCGGCGCACCGTGTCGCCCGACCACACCGCCAGCTCGGTGACCGGCAGCGCGGGCGACTGGCCGGGTGCCGGGCGGAAGCGTTGCGCGGTGCGTTCGACGTCGTTCCAGTAGCCCATCGAAACCAGTGGCCCGCGGTGCACCAGCTCTCCCGGTTCATCGACATCGCACACGCTGCCGTCGGCGCGCACCACCAGGATCTCGGCGTTCGGAATGGCCCGGCCGATCGAACCGGGCCGCAGCGCCACCTGCTCCGGCGGCAGGTAAGTCGAACGGAATGCTTCGGTCAAGCCGTACATCAGGAAGATCCGCGCGGCCGGCAGCGCAGCCTGCAGCGCCGTCACCGTGGGGACCGGCATGGCGCCACCCGAATTGGTAATGAAACGCAACGTGCAATCGGCCGGCCATGCCAGTCGCGCCAGCGCAATCCACAGCGGCGGCACCGCGGCCAGGCCGGTGATGCGTTCTTGCGCCACCATCGTCACGATATCGTGGGCAAACAGGTGATTGATCAGCACCGCGCAGGCGCCGCGCAAAAAGGTGGTGGTCAGCTGGCTGAGGCCGTAGTCAAAGCTGAGCGGCAGCACCGCCAGGATGCGGTCGTCGGCGCGCAGCGCCAGGTAATCGGCAACGCTGTCGGCGCCGGCCACCAGGTTGCGGTGCGACAGCACCACACCCTTGGGCGCGCCCGTGCTGCCGGAGGTGTACAGGATGGCGGCGACGTCGGTGTCGATACGGCGGTGGCCGGCGGCCGAGCCGGCGCCCGGCCAGTCCAGCACGGGCAGCGCGGGCGGCGCGATTGTGTCGAGCCGCACCGCGCCGGTCACCAGCACCGCTTGCAGATCGGGGCATTGCGCCAGCACCGGAGTAAGCGCCGCCAGACGCTCCGGCGTCGTCGCCAGCAGGCGCACATTGCAGTCAGCCAGGATATAGGCCACCTGCTCCGGTTTGAGCAAGGGATTGACCGGCACAAAGACGCAACCGGCGGCGGCAGTGCCGAACAGGGCGGCGACGTTCTCGATGCGTTTTTCCATGTACACCGCTACCCGGTCGCCGGCCGCCAGGCCATGCGCGAGCAGGGCGGCGGCGACGGCGTCGACCTGGGCTGCCAGCGCAGCGTAGCTGAGGCGATGCTTGCCGTACACCAGCGCCTCGGCGTCGGGAGTGCGGGCGGCGCTGCTGAAAATGGAATGGTGAATCAGATGGTTCATCGATACCCTGGGTGGCTGCCCGCATGTTCGACGCATTATCGGTAGCATGCGCAGCATTGTCGTGCGAGCATCATCTTACCATTTCGACGATTGCGCAGAGTAACAAAAGGCACTACAACCACGCTTTGAAACGGTGTGCGGATGGTATATTAGTTCATGCCGTCAATAAATAATTCTCAGCTCGTGCAGCGCGCCATTCCTTCCGTTCCGGTGCTGTCGATGGCAAGCTTTCGTGGCGCTGTGGCGATGGGCAACGAGACGGCCTGGCTGCCTTCTCTGCTCGACGGCGCGCAGGTGCGCCTGGTCACCAGCGGGCGCGTGGCGATCGGCCTGGCGCTGCAGGCCCTGGGCGTCGGCAAGGGCGACCTGGTGCTGGTGCCCGCATACCACAGTCCGTCGATGATACCGCCGGTGCACTGGCGCGGCGCCGAGGTGGTGTTTTACCGGGTCAACGCCGACACCACGGCGGATTTGTCCGACATCGCCGCCAAGTTGGACGGCAAGGTCAAGGCCATCATGGTCACCCATTTTTTCGGCATACCGCAAGACCTGGCGGCGCTGCGCGCGCTGTGCGACGAGCGCGGCATCGGCCTTTTGGAAGACTGCGCCCACTGCTTTTACGGCGAACGCGAAGGCGTGCAAGTGGGCAGCACGGGCGACTACGCAATCGGCAGCAGCATGAAATTCTTCCCCATTTACGAAGGCGGCTGCCTGGTGTCGCACCGGCATCCATTGAACGTCGAGTTGCACCCGGCCGGCATGGGCTTCGAGGCCAAGGCGGCCTTGAGCGCACTCGAAGCGAGTTTTTCTTACGGCCGCCTGCACGGCGTGCGCTTGGCGCTGGCACTGCCCTTGCGCGTGCGCAGCCTCATCTGGAATGCCGTCAAGGCGCACCAGGCACACCAGCCGGCCGCCGACAGCGCCGGCCTGGCGCCGTCGTCCTCCGACAGCAGTTACGATTTCGATGCGCGCTGGGCCGATAAGCGTTCCTCGTGGTTTTCACGCACGGTGATGGGGCGCGCGGCCCGCTCGCGCATTGTGACGCGCCGGCGCCGCCACTACCAGGCCTTGCAACAGGCGCTGGTCGGCGCCCCCGGATGGCGCCCGCTGTTCGCCGCCCTGCCGGCCGGCGCCTGCCCATGGGTGTTTCCGCTGCTGGCCGAGCGCCCCGCGGCCCTGTTCGAGGCCCTGCAGGCAGCCGGGGTGCCGATGGTGCGGTTCGGCGCCGTCCTGTGGCCTGGTGTCGACGACAGCATTTGCGGCAACAGCGCGATGCTGGGCCGCTGCCTGATCGCCCTGCCCTGCCACCAGGAACTGAGCGACCAGGAATTGGTCTGGCTGGCCACCACCGTGCGCCAGGCGCTGCAGGAAACGGCATGCGCATGAACTGGCAGGTGGTCCCCGCGAGTCAATTTGCCGATCACGCCGGAGCGTGGCGTGCCCTGCATGCGGCCAGCGCCGCCTCGCCCTTGCTGACAGTCGAATTCGTGGCGAGCCTGCTGCGCATTTTCGGCACCGGCAAGGAAGTGCTGGCCTGGCGTGGTAACGGCGCCGGGATCGACGCCATGGCGGTCCTGGCGCCCGCACGCCTCGGTATCTGGAACACCTTTCAACCGGCGCAGGCGCCGGTCGGCATCTGGCTGCAGCGCAGTAGCGGCACGCCCACGGCGCTGTTGCCGGGGCTCCTGCAAGCATTGCCGTTTCCGGCGCTGGCGATCGGTCTGACCCAATGCGATCCCATGCTGATGGCCCGCCCGGGCGAGCGCGCAGGCCTGCGCGTCCTCGACTACATCGATACCGCCCGCATCACGATGGCCGGCACGCCATTCGATGCCTATTGGGCGAGCCGTGGCAAGAATTTGCGCAACAACCTGAAGAAACAACGGCGCGGCCTGGCTGACGACGGCGTCATCACGCGGCTGGAAATCGTCCGCACAAAGGCGGCGATGGCGGGGGCAATCGCCGATTTCGGGCGCCTCGAGAGCACCGGCTGGAAAGGTTCGACCGGCACGGCGGTGCACGCCGAAAACCACCAGGGGCGCTTTTATTTGTCGCTGTTCGAGGC
>JAQGNM010000259.1 GCA_028291845.1 Massilia sp.
CGCAGTCATCATAAAATAGTAGCTAGGCTGTCATAGCGGCCGACAATACAAACTCCCGCTTAACCTCCAGCACCCAAACAATATTCAAAGTTGACCGCATGCGCATGCGCCGCTAGCATCAACTAAATCTTTAGTTGGAGGGCGACATGCATATCATTTTTACCGACCGCGAGGCCGACGTCATGCAGGTGCTGTGGGATCACGGCGCCTGTCTGGTGGCCGAGGTGCAGGAACACCTGGCCGACAAGCTGGCCTACACCACGGTGCTGACGGTGCTGCGCACACTCGAGACAAAGCACTACGTCGGCCACGAAGCGGCCGGCCGCGGGCACCGGTATCACGCCCTGATCGAACCGCAGGCGGCGCGCAACAGCGCCCTGCGCCACCTGACCGACAAGCTGTTCAAGGGTTCATCGGCGCTGTTGATGACGCACCTGGTGAGCGAGCGAACGCTCAGCACGGAAGAGGCCGAGCGCTTGCGCGCCCTGCTCGCCGACCACGACAAAGCGGACAAGGCGGACAAAACCGACAAGGCGGACAAGCCATGAGCGCGCAGTCGATGGCGCAGTGTGGTGTATGTATGCGGTGGCCGTCGGCGCCGCCTTGACCCTGGCGGCGCTGGCTGGCGCGCCGGGCGGGCCGCTGGTGCTGGCGATGGCGCTCAGCGTATGCCTGCCGCTGCTGGCCCTCGGCCGTGGCCTGCCCTCGCCGCTGTCGCCGCCCGCACCCACTTCTGCCGCTCACGGCGGGCCGGGCGCGCCGATCACCGTACCGTCGATGCCGACGGCCGCCTGGCCAACGCCACAGTCGACGATCCGCGCCGATAAAGCCCCGGCGATTGCGCGTTTATTCGCAATCTTTTCATCGATTCGATTTAAATAATTGTATTTTCAGCACTGCCAAACAGCTCAGACTTTGCTATCCTTCGGGCGCACATCACCTTACAAAGGGGAAGTAAATATGAGCCAGAGCAATCCTCTGACACTCCACGTACCAGAGCCTACCGGCCGTCCTGGTTGTCAAACAGATTTTTCGTACTTGCGCCTGAACCCAGCCGGTTCCGTCCGCAAGCCGCCGGTCGACGTCGCCTTTGGCGACACCGCCGACCTGGCCAACGCCCTCATCCGGGTGCTCGACGACGACGGCAACGCCGTCGGCCCGTGGGCGCTTGACGCGGAAAGCGACACCGACATGCTGCGCTTCGGCCTGCGCACCATGCTGAAAACGCGCATTTTCGACGCCCGCATGGTGATCGCCCAGCGCCAGAAGAAGATGTCCTTCTATATGACTTCGCTCGGCGAGGAAGCCATCGGCACCGCGCATGCGCTGGCGCTGCAGCCGGGCGACATGAACTTCCCCACCTACCGCCAGCAAAGCCTGTTGATGGCCAAGCAGGTGTCGCTGGTCGACATGATCTGCCAGTTGCTGTCTAACGAGAGCGATCCGATGAAGGGCCGCCAGATGACGGTCATGTACTCGGTGAGCCAGGCGGGTTTCTTCACCATTTCCGGCAATCTGGCGACCCAGTTCGTGCAAGCGGTCGGCTGGGCGATGGCCTCGGCCCTCAAGGGCGACACGAAAATCGCCTCGGGCTGGATCGGCGATGGCGCCACCGCCGAATCGGACTTCAACACCGCCCTCACCTTCGCCCACGTCTACAAGGCGCCGGTGATCCTCAACGTGGTCAACAACCAGTGGGCGATTTCCAGCTACCAGGGCATCGCCGGCGGCGAAAGCGTGACCTTCGCCGCGCGCGGCGTCGGCAGCGGCATCGCCTCGCTGCGGGTGGACGGCAACGATTTCCTGGCGGTGTACGCCGCCTCGAAATGGGCCGCAGAAAGAGCTCGAAGCAACCTCGGTCCTACCCTGATCGAATGGGTCACCTACCGCGCCGGCCCGCACTCGACCTCCGACGATCCTTCCAAATACCGTCCGGCCGACGACTGGAGCCACTTCCCGCTGGGCGACCCGATCGCCCGCCTGCGCCGTCACCTGACGAAACGCGGCCTGTGGTCCGATGACGAGCATGCGGCGCTGGAAGCAGCGCTCGAAGCGGAAGTCATCGCCGCCCAAAAAGAAGCCGAAACCTTCGGCACCCTGGCCAACGGCCGGGTGCCGAGCGCCGCATCGATGTTCGAAGACGTCTACAAAGAGATGCCCGAGCACCTGCGCCGTCAACGCCAGGAACTGGGAGTCTGAACGTGAAGCGTGACATCGACAGCAATACCAAAACCACCCCGATGACCATGATCCAGGCCCTGCGCTCGGCGATGGACATCATGCTCGAGCGCGACCCCAACGTGGTCATCTACGGCCAGGACGTCGGCTACTTCGGCGGCGTGTTCCGCTGTACTGACGGCCTGCAGGTCAAATACGGCACAAACCGCGTGTTCGACGCGCCGATTTCCGAAGGCGGCATCGTCGGCACCGCGGTGGGCATGGCCGCCTACGGCCTGCGCCCAGTCGTCGAAATCCAGTTCGCCGACTATTTTTATCCGGCGTCCGACCAGATCGTCTCGGAAGCGGCGCGCCTGCGCTACCGCTCGGCCGGCGAATTCACCGCTTCGATGGTGATCCGCATGCCATGCGGCGGCGGCATCTACGGCGGCCAGACCCACAGCCAGAGCCCGGAAGCGATGTTTACCCACGTGTGCGGCCTGAGAACGGTGATGCCATCGAACCCGTACGACGCCAAGGGCTTGTTGATTTCGTCGATCGAAAACGACGACCCGGTGATTTTTCTGGAGCCCAAACGTCTTTACAATGGCCCATTTGACGGCCACCACGATCAGCCGGTGGTGCCATGGTCGAAGCACCCGATGGGCGAAGTCCCCGACGGTTACTACACGGTGCCGCTCGATAAGGCCTCGGTGTTCAGGGAAGGCACGGCGCTCACCGTCATCACCTACGGCACCATGGTGTTCGTCGCCGAAGCGGCGGCCATTGAAACCGGCATCGACGCCGAGATCATCGACCTCAGATCGATCTGGCCGCTCGACCTCGACACCATCGTCGCCTCGGTGAAAAAGACCGGGCGCTGCGTGGTGATTCACGAAGCGACCAGGACCTCCGGTTTCGGCGCCGAGCTGACCGCGCTGGTGCAGGAGCACTGTTTCTATGAACTGGAAGCGCCCATCGAACGTGTCGCCGGCTGGGACACGCCCTATCCGCACGCCCAGGAATGGGCATATTTCCCCGGACCCGACCGGGTCGGGGCGGCATTCAACCGCGCGATGGGAGCCAGATAATGGGTGT
>JAQGNM010000261.1 GCA_028291845.1 Massilia sp.
GGCACGGCGATGCCGAACATGGGCGTGTCGGCCGGCGACGCGCGCCACCTGGCCGCTTTCCTGTACACGCTGCAATGAACGGCGCACCGCAACTGCAGTCGGTACTGCACCCGGCCGGCATCGATGCCGCCATCATCAGCCAGTTCGCCTGGGTCCTGTCGGGCGCCGCCGCGCTGATCCTCGCTGCCGTCATGCTGTTGCTGGCGCTGGCCCTGCGCGGCGGTCCCCGCCCGGTGGCGCCGATGCGCTGGATCGCCGGCGGCGGCATCGTGTTGCCGCTGGTGCTGCTGGCGGCCCTGCTGATCTGGAGCACCTGGCGCGCGGCGCAACTGACGGCGCAGTCATCGGCGCAGAAAATGACGGTGTCGGTCACCGCCAAGATGTGGTGGTGGGAAGTGCGCTACCGCAATCCGGCGACCGGGCTGGACGTGATCACCGCCAACGAAATCCACCTGCCGGTGGGCGTGCCGGTCTACCTGGGGCTCTCCAGCGGCGACGTCATCCACAGTTTCTGGGTACCTTCACTGAGCGGCAAGATCGATACGGTACCGGGGCGCATGACCGGGCTGACCCTGACCGCCACCAAAGCCGGCCTCTACCGCGGCCAGTGCGCCGAGTTTTGCGGGGAGCAGCATGCGCGCATGGGTTTGCACGTGGTGGCCGAGTCGCCCGAGCAGTTCGCCGCCTGGCTGGCGCACCAGCAGCAGCCTGCCGCCATGCCGGCCGATGCGCTGGCCGTGCGCGGGCGCCAGGTGTTCGAGCAGCAGCGCTGCGCGTCCTGCCACGGCGCCGGGCCCTCCGGCCAGGCGCCCGGCGACGGCCCGTCCCTGACCCACCTCGGCTCGCGCCTGTACCTCGGCGCCGGCACCGTGCCCTTGAACAGCGCCACCCTGGAAGCCTGGATCGCCAACCCGCACGCCATCAAGCCGGGCGTGCGCATGCCGGCCGCCAATGACATCGACCCCGCCAGCCTGCGCGCGCTGGCCGCTTACCTCGCGGCGCTCAAATAACATGCACACCATCGATATAGATAAAGACAGCGACACCTTGCCGAACAGCCTGCCGCGCCCGGCGCACGAGCTGGCCCAACTGGAAGCGGTGTGGAAGTCGCCCACCGGCTGGCGCTTCTTCTCTCGCGTCAACAACACCAGCATCGGCCTGCTGTACATCGGCACCGCGCTGCTGTTTTTTATCCTGGCCGGCATCCTCGGCCTGATGATCCGCGCCCAGCTGGCCGTGCCCGACAACCACCTGCTCTCGGCCGCCACCTACAACCAGGTATTCACCATGCACGGCACGGTGATGATGTTTCTGTTCGCCATACCGGTTGTCGAAGCGATCGCCGTCTACCTGCTGCCCAATATGCTGGGCGCACGCGACCTGCCGTTCCCGCGGCTGTCAGCCTACGCCTTCTGGGCCTATGCGATCGGCGGCCTGGCCTTCTTTTGCACGCTGTTTGCCGGCCTGGCCCCGGACGGTGGCTGGTTCATGTATCCGCCGCTGACCGGCAAGGCATACTCGCCGGGCCTGAACGCCGATTTCTGGCTGCTCGGCATCGGCTTTATCGAAATCTCGGCGATCGCCGGCGCCATCGAACTGATCGTCGGCATCCTGTTTACCCGCGCGCCCGGCATGAGCCTGGGCCGCATGCCGGTGTACGCCTGGGCCATGCTGGTGGTGGCCGTGATGATCGTGTTCGCCTTCCCGGCAATCATCGCCGGCACCGCCCTGCTGGAGCTCGAACGCGCGTACGACTGGCCGTTCTTCATCGCCGAACGCGGTGGCGACCCGCTGCTGTGGCAGCACCTGTTCTGGTTCTTCGGCCACCCCGAGGTGTATATCATCTTCCTGCCGGCGGCCGGCATGGTCTCGACCATGATTCCCACCATTGCCGGTACGCCCTTGGTGGGCCGCCGCGCCGTGGTGGTGGCCCTGGTCGGCGTCGGCTTTTTCAGTTTTGCGCTGTGGGCGCACCATATGTTCACCGCCGGCCTGGGCGTGCTCGAAGCGAGCCTGGTGTCGGCCGCCAGCATGGCCGTCGCCATCCCCACCGCGATCCAGGTGTTCGCCTGGATCGCCACCCTGTGGCGCGGCAAGGTGACGATCACGGCGCCGGCCCTGTTCCTGGTCGGCTTCATGTTCATTTTCGTGCTGGGCGGCCTGACCGGGGTGATGGTGGCGGTGCTGCCGTTCGACTGGCAAGTCCACGACACCTATTTTATTGTCGCCCACCTGCACTACGTGCTGATCGGCGGCATGCTGTTTCCCGTGTTCGCCGGCCTGTATTACTGGATGCCGCTGATTAATGGCAACGCCATGTCGGAGCGCCTGTCGCGCTGGGTGTTCGGCCTGATGTTCGGCGGTTTCAACGTCGCCTTCTTCCCGATGCACATCACCGGTTTGCTGGGCATGCCGCGCCGCGTGTACACCTATTCGAGCGAAATGGGCTGGGATGCCCTCAACATGGTCTCCACCATCGGCGCCTTCGGCTTCGCGCTTGGCGTGCTGCTGTTCGCCTTTGACGCCGTGCGCACCTTGCGCCAGGCTGAAAGGGAAGTGGGCAACCCGTGGAACGCCGCCACCCTGGAATGGCTGCCCTCGGAAGACCACGGCACCCGCAGCATTCCGCGCATCGACGGCGCCGATCCCTTGTGGGACCGCCCTTCCCTGTCGAAGGAAGTCGAGCAGGGCCGCCACTACCTGCCCGGCACCGCCAGCGGACTGCGCGAGACCATTCTCACCAGCCCGCTGGCAGCGATCCCGCGCGCCGTGTTCATCCTGCCCACCGACAGCTTCTGGCCGCTGATCGGCGCCGCCGGCACCGCCGGCTTTTTCCTGCTGCTGACCATGCAGCTGACCTGGCTGGCCTGGGCCTGCGGTTTGAGCGCGGTCGCCGCCATCGTGGTGTGGCTGTGGGAGACCGACCGCGCGCCGCCGCAATCGTCGGCCCGTGTCGCCGCCGACCTGGTATTGCCGATCGGCGTCAGCGGCAAGGATGCGCCGGGCTGGTGGGCCACGGTGATCATGCTGGTGGTCGACGCCACCATTTTTGCCGCGTTCGCATTTGCCTTCATCCATCTGTCGATGCGCCTGACGGTGTGCCCGCCGCCGGGCAGCAGCGTGCCCGCACCGCTCTGGCAAGGCGCCGCCGTGGCCCTGCTGCTGGCCGGATCGTGCTTGATGGTGCTGGCGCGACGCTGCCTCGGCCGGGCGCTGCTGCCCTGGCTGGTGCTGGCCGCCCTGGCCTGCCTGATCGCCGCCTTCGCATCGGACTTGCACGGCCACCAGGCCAGCGGTCTCGATCCCACCCGCGATGGCTGGAGCGCCTCGATCGGCGCCATGCTGGCCTACCAGGGCTTGCACGTGGCGGGCATGAGCATCGTCGCCCTGTACCTGTGTGCGCGCCACTGGCGCGGCCACGTCACCACCCGCAGCCGCGCCACGCTCGACAACACGGCGATGATGTGGCACTACACCAGCCTGCAGGGCATCGTGCTGGCCGCGCTGGTGTATTTTCTGCCGCGGTGGATGTGATGATGACGAACCCTGGCGACGAACGATTTTGGCGCCGGCTGCTGAGCGCCAGCGCGCCACTGTTCATCTGGGCCGGCCACTTTTTCGCCTGTTACCTGCTGGTGGCGGCGCAGTGCAGTCCGGCGCTGATCGACGCCGGCATGCCGGACCGCCCGCTGCTGCTGGCGCTGTCGGTGGTGGCGCTGGGCGCCTGCCTGGCCCTGTTGTGGCGCAGCCGCAGCGCCCCCGCCGGCTTGTACGGCTGGGCCCAGCGTGGCACCGCGCTGCTGGGGACCATCGCGGTGGCCTTGACCAGCATCCCGGTGCTGATGGTGAGCGCTTGCTAAGGAAAGCACTGATTGATTCTGTCGGTGAGAATCGGCCACGCAAGCAGTGCGCCGCAAGGCGCAATACCGCAGCCATATCGGGCCTACTTCGCTGGCATGCGGGCTGGTTCGCGTTCGGCGTTGCGGTGTGAGGACGGCGCCACCCGCAGGTCGCCCGAGCGAAAGCTCCATGGCAGCAGCCAGCCGCACACCGCCAGCAGCACCTGGGTGATGTCGCCGTAGCGGCCGGGTACCGCCTGCTGCATCCACTCGAGCCGGAACACCAGCGCCAGCACCAGCAGAGCGCCCATCCACAGCGCCCGCGCGCGCTGTTCGGGAGGCGTCAACCAACGGGCGAAATAGGCCAGCGCGAAGAACGGCCAGAACAATTCGAGAATGTTTTCCAGCCCCGTGAGCGAGCGCATCTGCCCGGCCAGCGGCACCCAGATAAACGGATGCAGCATGCGGCCGTAGCCGGAGACCAGTTCGCCCATCACGAAGCCGGCCAGCAGCGCCGCGCTGCCGCAGATGGCTGCGCTGCGCGCCGTCACGCCGCGCAGCAGGTACAGCGCGGCGAGCGCCAGCACGGCGCCGCCGACGTCGGCAATCGCCAGGTAGCGGCCGTACACCATCAGCTTGGCGGCGAACACCGCCGCCAGCAGGCCGAGGAAATTGCGGTCCGAGGCGCGCGCGAGATCGATGTGCGTACCCTGGCGCGGCCGTGCCAGGGTACGCATCAACAAGCCCAGTGCGATCAGATACGCCGCCATCACCAGGGTGGCGCCGGCGCCCAGGTGCAGCGGCCGGCGCAGCTGCCAGCCCAGGTAGGCCAGGTTGCGGCCGATGTAGTCCAGGTCGAGGGCGGGCACCAGCGGGCTGGTTTGCGACAGCGCCCACAGGGCCAGCGCGGCCAGTCCGATATCGGGCAAGGTACCGCAGCGGAACGTGCGCGCCCGCCATGCCTGCAGCGGCGCCACCAGCGGCAGCGGATGGCGGCCGTGCCCCTCGCCGGCGGCGCAGAAAGCCAGCGCCAGCAAGGCGCCGGCCGCCGCGCCCAGGCCGTTCATGGCGACGTCGGCCAGCGACGCGGTGCGGGCCGGCTCGAACTGCTGCAGCGACTCCATCAAAACACTCAGCAACAGGCCGACGGCGGTGACCCGGCCAACGATCTCGCGCGCTCGCGCCGTCGAGCGGCCCAGGCCGTGCAAGGCCAGAAACAGGCCGAAGGGAGCGTAAGCGAGCACGTTCTGCACCAGGTCGGCACGAGTGGTGCGCGCCGGCCAGGCCAGCAGGAAGGACAACAGCGGCGCGCGCGCCGGCGCCCATGCATCGAACGGATACAGGCTGCCGTAGACGATCAGAACGAGAAACAAAAAGGCGAGTCGAAGCATGAATAAGGCGAGATCGGGATAACAAGGGCGAGTCAATAAAACAAGGAAGTTATAAATTGATAACGCTCGTAGGACAAGGATGACACAAACTGCCGAATTCACCTTACAGGATTAGTTGAACGACAACTGCGGGGCTCGACTATAGTGATTCGAGTTGAATTTATCGGAGGTTTGCATGTCGTATTGCCCAGAATGTGGTTCGGATTTTACGCGACGGATTGCCCGTTCGCCGGCGATGCGATTGATTTTTACCAGTAAGCACATTCTTTGTTCGGATTGCGGCGTGCGTTCGCTGATCCTGTTCCCTGCCCTGGCCCGCCGGCCGACGTTGGTGCCGGTGAACCGTCCCGCTGCCATCAAGCGCGCCGTCTACTGAGCCGCGCGCACGTACGGTACGCGAAAGCGACAGACCGAAGC
>JAQGNM010000473.1 GCA_028291845.1 Massilia sp.
GGCTTTTTCCGGCTCGCCGCTCTTGAGCATCAATTGCGCCTTCATGCGCAGCAACTCGATGTGGTGCACCTTGTCGATGTCGATGCGGGCGTCGCACAGGGCGGCGGCGCGCAAATAATCCTTTTCCGAATACGCCAGGTCGATCATCCGAAACACCTGTTTTTTGTGCCACACGCGGTTCAATCGCGTCAACAGCACGCCCTCGGTGATCGGCTTGATCAGATAGGCGTCGGGCTGGTGCTCGGCGGCGCCCATCACCGACTCGACGCTTTTTTCGGCCGACACCATCAGCCACACGCTGCTGGGCAACAGTAAATTGCGCACCCGCGCCTCTTCCAGCACCTGCTGGCCGTTTTTGCCTTCTCCCAGGTTGTAGTCGCACAGCACGACGTCGTAGCGGATGCGGGCGAGCAGCGCCATCGCCTCGCCGCCGCTGGACGCCTGGTCGATATTTTTGGCGCCGAGATTGCGCAGGCTTTCGCGCAGCAGCTGGCGGATGCCGATGAAATCGTCGACCACCAGGTAATTTTTCGAGGCCCAGTCGACGTCGGCCAGAGTGGCTGTCGACGGCGCCGGCAGCGTTGCAGCCGCAGCCGCAGCTGACACTGTCGGCGAACCGGGCGCGCTCATGGCAAGGTCAAAATAAAGCAGCCGCCGCCCAGCGCGCCGCCGTTTTCCAGCCGCACGCTGCCACGCCGGCCGCGGTGCTTGTGCATGTGCGCGACCTTGCTGGAAAAATACAGGCCGAGCCCCGTGCTATTGGTCTGAAAGTTGATCCCGCGCGGCGCCGGCAGGCCCGCCAGCATGCTCGCAGGATAGCCGGCGCCATTGTCTTCGACCCGCAACTCCAGTTGGCCATCGACCAGAGCGATGCGCAGGCCGATGCGGTTTTTGGTGTAATTGACGGCGTTGTTGATCGCATGGCCGAGCACGCCGATGATCAGGTCCTCGTCGAAATGCCAGACCAGCCCGGCATCGGCATCTGCATCGACATCCACCTCGAGCGTGATCGCCTTCGAAGCGAGCAGCGCGCGTGCGCCCGACACCACCTGCTCGACCAGGTGGCCGACCGCCAGCGGCTGCAGATCGAAGGGATAATTGCTGTGGCCGACCTGTTTGTACAGGGCCAGCAGATGCATCAGGTTGTCGTTCAGGCGCCGGGTCTGGTACAGCATGTGGCCCAGCTGAGGCGTGTCGGTGGCGCCGCCATCGAGCAGCTTTTCCAGCGTACCCGACAGTACGCCCAGCGAATTTTTCATGTCGTGGGCGGTCGATGCGAGGAACAAGGTAAATTCCGCGGACAGCTCGGTCGACAGCGCAGTGTCGCCGTCGGCCATGTCCTGGGGCCGTTCGTCGAAGGTCATGGGTGCTCCAGCGGGCGCCTGCCCAGAATGTTGCCGTAGGAAAATTATACCTCCCTTCTTCCAGGGGCTTTCCGTTTTGCGCAGAATCAGGTTCTGGTGCGGCGGGCGCGCAACACGAAGCGTCCCGGGTCGAGCGCGGCGGCCAGATCCGATTCCAGCGGCAAGGGCTCGCCCTCGATGGCCGCCGCCAGCAGCTCGGCCGCCAGCGGCGCCCAGATCAGCCCGCGCGAGGCGTACGCCAGCAAAGCATACAGCCCCGGCTGGCGCGGCAGTTCGCGCAGGCGCTCGGCGCCAATCTCGAATGCCGGCTCGGGCACGGCGCCGACCATCGGCAGGCGGTCCGGCGCCACCGCGCGAAAGCCGACCCGGCCCGCCAGCGGGGCGGCATGGGCCAGGCTGGGATCGGCCAGCATCGAGCGCATGTTATCGAGGTTTTGCTGCTGGCTGGCCATGCGCAGGGCCGGATCGGCGTCGCTGTCGTAGGTGGCGCCGGCGCTGCGCATGCCGCCCGCGGCCGGGGTCAGATAGGCTTCGCGGCACAATACGTAGCCCAGCTCGGGCGCGGCGCCGGCCGCCAGATGCGTCACCTGGCCGCGCACCCGCTCGAACGGCAAGGCGGCCGTTTGCGCGATGGCGGCGCCGCCGCTGGCGACGATCACGGTGGGCGCGGCGGCGATGCGCTGGCCATCGGCGCCGCGTGCGGTCCAGCCGTCGGCGTCTGCGGCACCGCGCTGCAGCGTCACGTCGCCGACGCCGAAGCGCATCTGCAGGCGCGGCCCGCAGGCGTCAAGCATGGCGGCGATCGCGCTGCCCGGCCGCATCCAGCCGCCGCCGGGGAACAGCCAGGCGCCGTGCGGAGCGAGTCCGCCAAAGCGGTTATCGGCGTCGAACCACTGGGCATAATCGAGCGGCAGCGCCTGGGCGGCGGCGATGGCGCGCTGCTGCCTGGCGTGCGCAGGGTCGCGCGCGGCCAGCAGCACGCCGCAGTTTTGTCCCTCGATGGCGGCGCCCGCGCCGATGCCGACGCCGCCCAGCGTTCGCCAGTAATCGCGGGCGAACAGGAATGCCGCGCGGGTCAGGCGCGAGGTGATGTTGTCGTCTTTCGAGAGCAGCGGCATGCTGATGCCGGCCAGGTTGCCGGAGGCCTCCATCGCCGCCGCCGGATGGCGCTCGAGCAGGGTCACGTGCCAGCCGCGCGCGCACAGCCGCTCGCAGGCGGCGGCGCCGGCAAGTCCGGCGCCGATGACAATGGCCGTGCGTTGCGGCGCCGGCGGCGGCGGCGCGATCGGCTTGCGGGTGGCGTAGCGGCCGATGGCGCCGGTGGCAGGATCGAACAGCACCGCGTCGCGCTCGAGCAGCCGCGCCAGCGAAGGTGGAACGATGGCGCCGTCGAACACCGCGCCGTCGATGCGCGCCTGCAGGCGCGCCAACGCAGCATCGAGCGGCGCGTGCAGCAGGTCGACGGTGACGGCGGCGTCAGGCTGAAGCAGGCGCCGGAAGCCCGGCAAGCCGTCCGCAGTCAGGGCGATGATGTGCAGGCGCCGCGGACGCTGATCGTCTTCACGCCACTGCTTCAGCCACGCCTGAACAGCGTCGTCATTCCAGGCACCGGCGAAGACGGTAAAACGCTCGCGCCCGCGCCAGTACGGCCGCCAGTTCATGGCCAATTTATGCTCACCCGGCGGCCCGTTTGAAACACGCCTCGTCGTGATCGTCGACCATGCCGATGCCCTGCATGTAGGCGTAGACGATGGTCGAGCCGACAAATTTAAAGCCCCGTTTCAGTAAATCTTTCGACAGCCGGTCCGACAAATCCGTCCTGGCCGGCCGCGCGCCGCTGGGCCAGTGGTTGACCAGGGGGGCGTTGTCGACAAAGCCCCACAGGTAAGCGTCGAGGGTCAGGCCGGCCTCGCGCATGCGCAGGTAAGCCTGGGCATTGGTGATCGCTGCCGCCACTTTTAATTTGTTGCGGACGATGCCCGGATTGGCCAGCAACTCGGCGACCTTGGCGGCGTCGTAGGCGGAAACAAGCACCGGGTCCCAGTTGTCGAACGCGGCGCGGTAGTTGTCGCGCTTGTTGAGAATGGTCTCCCACGACAGGCCGGCCTGGGCCCCTTCCAGGTTGAGCATCTCGAATAAGGTGTTCTCGTCGTGGCAGGGGATGCCCCACTCGGTGTCGTGGTAGGCGAGATACTTTGGGTTGGCCATGTTGGCCCAGCTGCAGCGGGTGGTAGTCATGATCAGAGTATAGCTGGCATGGGACAGGCACCCTGCGGTTGCCAGTCCCCCTGCGGCATACGCTATTATTCATGCATGTACACCCCATCCCGCTTCCACGAATCGCGCCCCGCCGTGCTGCAGGCGCTGATCGAAGCGCATCCGCTCGGCACCGTGGTCACCCACGGCGCGGCCGGCTTGAACGCCGACCATATCCCGTTCGAATACAGCGCGCCGACCGAAGGTGCGCCGTTCGGCACCTTGCGCGCCCACGTGGCGCGTGCCAATCCGCTGTGGCAGCAGGACGGCAGCGCGGTCATGGTGGTGTTCCAGGGACCGGCCGGCTACATTTCCCCTTCGCTGTACGAGGAGAAACCCATCAGCGGCAAGGTGGTGCCGACCTGGAATTACGCGGTGGTGCATGGCCATGGCGTGTTGCGCGCGGTCGACGATCCGGTCTGGCTGCAGGCCCTGCTCGCGCGCCTGACGGACCAACACGAAGCCGGGCGCGAACATCAATGGGCGGTGGGCGACGCGCCGCCTGCCTATGTGGAAACCTTGAAGAAAGCCATCGTCGGCATCGAGATCGTCCTGACCCGGCTGGACGGCAAGTGGAAGCTGAGCCAGAACCGCCCGCAGGCCGATCAGCTGGCGGTCGCCGCCGAGCTGCCCGCGCTGGCGCAGTGGATGCGGACCAGATAGATCATTCAGGCCCCTGGCGCCACAGCGCGGAGTCAACTACCTGCTCGACCGCCGGCGCCGCCAAGTCCGGCTGCATGCTCGACACCAGCACCACTTCGCCAGTCTCGAGCGCACCCTGCAGGTCCTGCATCAGATAGGTGAACAAGCCGTCCCGGCGCGTGGCGGGGCTGCTGTACAGGGCGGCCCAGGCGTTGCGCCCGCCGTGCTTGGCCAGGTACAGCGCCTGGTCGGCCAGCTCCACCACTTCCGACCATGACAGCAGGCGCGGGTGGGAAGGCACGAAGGGAAAGCAGGCGAAACCGATCGAGCAGGTTTTATGCAGCCGCTCGCCGTCGGGCAAAATGAATTCGCGGTCGGCCACCGCGCGGCGGATGCGTTCGGCCACCACCCTGGCGTCTTCGCGGCGGGTGGCGCGCGCCAACACCAGAAACTCTTCGCCGCCCCAGCGCACCAGGTAATCGGACTCGCGGAACACTTCGCGCAAGCGCTCCTGCATCTGCACCAGCACGGCGTCGCCGGCGGCGTGGCCGTGGCGGTCGTTGACGTCCTTGAAATGGTCGAGGTCGACCATGAAGAACACCAGGTCCTGGCCGCTGGCGGCGGCCCGCTCTGCTTCGCCGCGGTGCAGCGGGTCGTCGTAGCTGCGCAGGGACAGGCGCACGTCGGCGTCGACGTGCTGCAGAAAAAAGCGGCGGTTGCGCAGGCCCGTCAACTGGTCGGTCAGGCTCACTTCCTCGAGCGCCTGGTAGGCCTGCTCCAGCTCCAGGTTTTTCTCCAGCAGTTCGCGGCGGGTCGCCGCCACCTGGCGGTAGGCGCTGGCGTTGTCGAGGGCGATGGCGCCGTACGCGCACAGGGTGCGGAAGATCAGCCGCTCGCGCTCACCGTAGGCGCCTGCGCGCATCGACTGCACGGTCATGGCGCCGAGGATGCGCTCGCCCACCTGCAAGGGAGAGAACAGCACGCTGCGCGGATGCCCGGTGCCGGGAATGAGTGCTGCGGCCGGGGCGCCGGCGTCGCTGTCGATGACGATCTCGCGCCGTTCGCGCACGCAGCGCGCCGACACCGCGTTGGGGTCGGACAGCGGCACGCAGGTGGGCGGCAGGGTCTGGCCCGCCTCGACGCCGAAAGCACAGCGCAGGGCGGCGCCGTCGGCCTCGATCAGGAACACGGCGAAATGGGTGGCGTCGAGCAGGCCGTGCACGTGGCGGTCGAGTGCGCGGAACACGGCGCCTGCATTGAGGTGGGTGGTGATCTCCTGACCGATCGCCGACAGGTGCTCCAGGGTGGCGCTGATCTGTTGCAGCGCCTCGGCGCGGCGCGCTTCGGCGGCGGCCAGCTGGCGGTGATGCTCGCCCTCGGTCTGCGCGCGCTCGGTTTGAAACTGCACCTGCATGGCGATGGCGCGGTTGGTCGCCTCCTGGCTGTTGATCTGCTCGCGCGCGCCGACCGATTCGAGCGCCACCTGGTAGGCGCGGGCGTAGTCGCCCACCTTGGCATATTCGCGGGCCAGGGCATCGAGGGTGGCGCCGGGCACGATGTAACCATCGATGGTGGCGGCCAGTTGCTGCGCCTCGAGCAGGTAATGCAGCGCCGGCGTGGCCGCCTGCATCGGGCTTGGCGCCGGCAGGCGGTGGCGCGTGTGGATATCGGCCAGCACTTTCAAGGCGGCGATTTCGCCCGAGGTGTCGCCGTGCTGGCGCGCCAGCGCCAGCGCGGCGTCGGCGCGCGCCAGGGCGTCAAGCGGCCGTTCCAGGTGCGACAGCGCGTGCGCCTGGCCGCGCAGTGCGCCGCTTTCGAAATCGGCCTGGCCCAGTGCCGCGCCGCGCCGCTCAAGCCGCTCGAAATTGGCCAGCGCGCCGGCGTAGTCGCCGCTGTCGAGCGCGACGTCGCCCAGGTACTCGAGGGCCACCGCATAGGCGCGCGACTCGGCCAGCGGCGCCATGGTGCTCAAGGCTTCGTCGAGCAGCTCGCGGGCGGCGGCGCGCTGGCCCAGCTGGCGCAGCGTTTCGGCGGTCTGCATCAAGCCCAGGCCGATACTGAAAGGCCAGCCGGTCGGGCGCGCCAGGTCGAGCCCGCGCTGCATCCATTCGAGCGCCGCGTGGTGGGCGTTCAGGCTGGTGAAGGTGTTGCCGATGTTGGTGGCCAGGTTGACGGCGCGGCGCACCTGGCCGGTGCTGTTGGCGACGTCGAAGGCCGCTATCATCAGGCCGATGGCGCGCCCGAAGTCGCTGGCCTGGAAGGCGGTGGTGCCGGCCAGATCGTCCATCCAGCCGCGCGCAGCCGGATGCAGGCCTTCGGCGTCGCGCGAAAAACGGCCGTCCCAGCGGGCGGCGGCGTCGTGCAGGTCGCGGAACACGTCGGACAAAGCGGCGCCGGCGTCGCAAATGTCGCGCCGCACCGGGTCGAGCGCGGCGGCGGCGGCGCTGGCAGCGGCGGCGAAGTGGCGGTCGCTGGCGCCGGTGTCGCCGCGGTCGACATTGGTCCAGGCGAGCAGCCAGTGGCAGTCGGCGCGGCAGGCGGCCGATGCGCCGTTGTCATCGTCGCCGCCGTTTTCATTTTGGCCGCCGCTCTCTCCACAGCGGTCAAGCGCCTCGCCGGCCAGCTGGCGGG
>JAQGNM010000288.1 GCA_028291845.1 Massilia sp.
CTACTGCGAGAACTTGATCGATGGTGAGTTCGGAACCAATGTCTGCCGGTATCTGTTCTACTTTAAGTTTTTCGCCAGCGACAACTTTATACTGCTTGCCACCGGTTTTTATGACCGCGTACATGATTTGAAACCTCATCAAATGTTTGAAAGAATTTCCCACAAGACCGTCATCGCGCATCTTGCGAAGCGCAGTGCATGGCTCGGGGAACCGCAGATTATACATGAATCGATAAATCCGGTCAAAAGCGTTCACAGGCGGCCCGGTTCGTGGTATGTCGGCAACGTGCCCGGCCCTGCTCCCCCGCCACGACGTGCTACCTCGACACCGCTGCCCTTGTCGTATAATCCATGTAATCCATGTCTATCGCAGGTAAGCCTTGTCAGCCGCTCTCCAAACATCGCATCAGAACACCATCGCCCACTCGATCGCCGCCGACATGGAGGCAGTTAACGCGGTCATCCGTCAACGCCTGCACTCGGACGTCACCCTGGTCAACCAGATCGCCGAATACATCATCGGCGCCGGCGGCAAGCGCATCCGCCCCACCCTGGTGCTGCTGATCGCCAAGGCCTACGCCTACCAGGGCAGCGCCCACCACGAGTTGGCCGCGGTCGTCGAATTCATCCACACCGCCACCCTGCTGCATGACGACGTCGTCGACGAATCGTCGATGCGGCGCGGCCGCCAAACCGCCAACGCCCTGTTCGGCAACGCCGCCTCGGTGCTGGTGGGCGACTTTTTATACTCGCGTTCGTTCCAGATGATGGTGGGCCTGAACAATATGCGGGTCATGCAGATCCTGTCGGACGCCACCAACGTGATTGCCGAAGGCGAAGTGCTGCAGCTGCTCAACATGCACGACCCTGACGTCAGCCAGGACGCCTACCTGAACGTGATCCGCTCGAAAACCGCCAAGCTGTTCGAAGCGGCCGCCCAGCTCGGCGCCCTGATCGCCGGCGCCAGCGACGCCGAGGTCGAAGCGGCCGGCGACTACGGCGCCTCGCTCGGCACCGCGTTTCAGTTGATCGACGACGTCCTCGACTACGCCGGCGACGCCGAAACCATCGGCAAGAACCTGGGCGACGATTTACGCGAAGGCAAGCCAACCCTGCCCTTGATCTGGCTGATGGAAAACGGCACCGCGGAGCAGCGCCAACTGGTGCGCGATTGCATCGAGCAAGGCGACGAGCAGCATTTCGAAGCCATCCTCACCGCAGTGAGCACCAGCGGCGCCCTCGACTACACCCGCAACGCCGCCCAAGTCGCCGCCAGGCGCGCCAGCGCGGCGATTGCAGGTCTGCCGGAAAGCAGTTTCAAACAAAGCTTGCTGGCCCTGTGCGTGTTTGCGGTCGACCGCGACCACTGATCGTTTCAGAATGCCGCGGTTGCAATGGCCGCGGTTCAGTTTGCACGAGCTTGCGCAAGCTCACGCAAGCTGTTCATCGTCCCAGTTGACAGCCACCCCCGCGCTTTTTTACACTTGACACTGAAGCACCGTCGGGGTGTGGCTCAGCCTGGTAGAGCGCTGCGTTCGGGACGCAGAGGCCGGAGGTTCGAATCCTCTCACCCCGACCACTTCATCTTTTCCACCTCCAGCGATTCAAGGCGCCCGATATCCCTTGAGGGTGGCAACAGTTCCGCACATGCGTTCGTGCATCACCTGCCGCCACTGCCGGTCAAGCTGCGGCGCCACCATTTCGAACCCCGCAAAAATACGTACCAGCAGGCCGTCAAGGTATTGTTCTGCCTCGGCGGCGCCGGCAAAGCCGAAACGGTGCGCGTCGGCCAAGGCCGCGTCCCGCGAGATATCGAACCGCCCCAGTGACAGTTGCATGGAAAGGCGAACCGGCGTCTCGACCGGATTGGGCACCACGTCGAACGCCGGCGCCAGGCGCCAGCGGCGCTGTTCCGATCGATAGACCATGGCGTGATTGCGCACATGGTCGTCGTCGTTGCCGCATACTGCGTTGAACACCATGCGGCCGAACAATTCGATGCGGTCTTCGAGGGGGGCGCCGGCCAGGCGCAGTTCTTCGGCGAGGCGGGGATAACTCCAGCGCCCGGTTTGAAACGTGCCGGGATACTCGGCTTGCAACAGGGAGGCGGCGCTGACGCACATGTGGCGCTGACGGCCGCTGCGGTCAAAGCGCAGTACGCGTACCGCACTGCGCCCGCCGGCTGCGGGATGGTGGACAGTTGCCGCAAAGTCGAGTCCGCTGGCAGCGCCCCATTGCTGGGCCACGTGCTCGAGAAGCGGAATGTCCGCGACATCCGAAGCGAGCGCCGGTTTGACGAGCCAAAAATGTTCCTGATCTTCCTGCACCGTGGTTTTTGGCCGGGCGCCGCCGACACTTGCGGTCAGGATCAGGCGGGCGCGCAGTTTCGCGCGGATCGCCGGGCGCCGCTCGGCCAGGGCCGCCAACTCTTCCACCACTTCATCCAGCTGCGGCAAGGCAGGGGTGTTCATGGTCGCCGCGGGCGGCCTGGCGCCGGCGCCGACGGCCAGCGCACCCCAGCGGTCCAGGTTGCCTGCCTTGAGCAAATAGGCCAGGGGCGGCGCATCATCCGGCAAATGATGTTCCCGGCGCAGCAGCGCCTGCCCCCAGGCGTCCGGGCAGGCGTCGCGCAGCACATCATGCAAGCCCTGGTAGCGCGGCGCGGCAAACTCGCTGCCTGGCATGAAGGGCAAGTTTTTCGGATCTATCGACCAGGCCAGGCCGGCATCGACATACGAGGGCGCGTACTTGAAAAAACCTTCACCCGGCGGGCCGGCACGGTAGCGACCCACCGTGACCCACTCGCCGGAATCGGGCCGTTGCAGATACACAAACACCGGTTTCGACACCGTCGGCTTCGACGCAATGTAGGTGGTCGCGGCCGCATTAGAAGTAATCGGCATCGCCCTGCCCTTTCTCCTGCAAGCTCAACTTGACCCGCTGGCCGTAATCGCCCTGCCACAAGCTGACAGGCAATTCCGGGGCCGCCTTGTCGATGAGCCCCAGCACCAGCAGCGCGGTCAGATATGCGCCCGCGCCCGCTCCGGGATCGCCTTTTTCCAGGCGCAGCAGCGTGGTGCGCGAGACGCCCAGGCGCATGGCCAGATCGGCGATGGGAATACGCTGGCGCAGGCGCTGGGTATGGATGCATCGGCCCCAGACGACCAGACGCTCCTGCACCAGAGTCGGCCAGGATTCGGTGGAGGAGAGCTTTTTCGGCATGTGTCGATCACCTCATGGATGGGACACTGTAACATTTATAAGCCTGTCCAAGCAGCTTTTTCTATCAAAGAAAGGCTCATAGAGCAGGCGTTAAAGCTTGTAAGGTCCTATCTATGGATATATGGGATATGGTTCTTCAGAACGGCAGCGCCGTCGCATCCTACGTTCCGAAAAATCAGGGCAGACTCAAAGGCCTTCCGGCCGCGTCCCGGCCAAAAACCCGATCCCGGTCCGCTTCACCAGCTCCTCATACGAAATCGGCCTGCCCGCCCGCGCCTTTTCCGTGTTCTCGATCCAGTGCGCCCATGCCCGATTGGCGACCGGGTCGTAGACCAGCTTGTACAAATACTTTGGTATCCATACCCGGTTCGGCCCCAGGGTCTTGACCGGCGCTTCATACACCGGGCCGGTGAACACGTAGACGTCGCCGCGGGCGCGCATCACGTATTTGCGGGTCGCCTTTTCGATCGATTTGGCCCAGGGACCGCGGTTGTTGGCCGGCGCTTGCGGCACCATGTTGCTCAGGCTGAATGACTGCGCCATCGCGCGCGCGGTCGGCATGTCGGCGGCCGGCGCCATGTGGCCGCGATCGAAGCGCAATTGGTCGCCGTTGTCGTCGATGCGGGCCTTGAAATCCTCCAGGCGCGAACGGTCGGCGCCCGGCAGGCGCGCCTCCTCGTAAAATTTGTCGCTTCTCTCTTCGCCGGCGGCATCGAGCAACTGCGCTTTGCTGAGTTTTTCGACGACGTACAGGGGCGTTTTCGATTCGCCCGAGTACAGCACGGCGAAGGCGTCGAAGCATAGCTGGCGCTGGCGGGCCGGCGCGCTGCTTGGCAGCTTGGGGATACTGGCGTTGACGAAAAATTGCGGGCAGTTGTCGAAGCCCGCGGCAAAGGAAACTGGGGAAACGGAGGAAATTACAAGAAGAACGACGGCGCTGAAACGTGAAGACGGAAACATGATTCGTGAAATTGCTAAGGGACAGTATTATATCCGCTGGCAAGCATTTCACAACGCAGCAACCTCAGCCGAGATCGATCACCCAGTCGGCCGGTTTGCCATTGCGCTGGCGCGGTAATCTGTCGCCGAAACTGTAGCTGGCCGGCCGCTCGGCGTTCGTCAGTCGCTCGCGCAGCCAGCTGTCCAGCTGCATAGTGAGTGAGGACTCACTTTCACCTTCATTCGGGACAATAAACGCTTTCAGGCGGACACCCTCGTCCGGCCGCATCAGGCGCACGGCGCTCTCGCGCACGCCGGGATGGCTGCGCAGCAGCGCGGCCACCCGCTCGGGAAACACGTTAACGCCGCCCACCTGCACCGCGGCGTCGCGCCGTCCGGTGGGCACAAAGCAGCCATCGTCGTCCCACCGCAAGCTGTCCTGCAAAGGGTAAGTTCGGACACTGCCGTCAGGCATGCCGCGCTCGAGCGCGCCTTCGTCGCCGTCGATGCGCCGCCAGTAGGGCAAGCAGCGGTACGGCGATTGCGCGCTGTCGCGCCAGCCGACGCCGGCCGTCTCGGAGCTGCCGTAGACCTGCACCAGGCGCGCCAGCCCCGCCGCCAGCAAGCCGTCGGCAAGCGGCGCCGGACATGGCGCGGTCGAGCTGACGCCGACCACGTCGGCCGGCAGCGCCGCCTGTCCGCCTCCCCCATTGGCGCCGGCCAGCGCCGCCTGCCAGAATTCCGGGTAGCCGATCACCAGGTCGCCCGGCTGCAAGGCTTGCCAGACGCCTGCCGCCACCCGGTGGCGCACGTCGACGACCTCCAGTTCCAGCGCCTGCGGCAACAGTACGGTAAACAGGAAGCCGTAGATATGATGGGCCGGCACGGCGCTGACGATGCGGCGCCGGCCGGGAAACAGCGGGCGCAGCGCGGCGATTTCCTGCAGCAGGGTGGCAAGATCGTGCTCGCAGCTTTTCGGCATGCCGGCGCTGCCGGAAGTGCGAAAGCGCAGCCGAACAGGCGCGTGCGCCTGCGCCAGCGCCTCTGCGGCCACCCGGGTCCACGACGCCACCCGGGTATCGCCCAGCAGCGCATCGAGCATGCCGGCTTGATTTAATTGCAAAACTTCCGCCAGTACCGCCGTCAACGCCATCAGTTCGAGCGAATCGGCGCCCAGATCGTTTACCAGATCGAGTTGGCCGATATTTGCCGGCAGCGGCCGGCCGCGCCGCAGGGCGGCCAGGTCGCTCTCCAGCAGGTCGGCCACGAAACGATGCCAGCCGGCGCCGGTCACAAAAGTATGCACGCGAGTTTGCACGAGACTCCTGTCAATTCAATAAGCATTTTGTCGTCGTGTCGGTAGGATATTGTCAAAATGGTTTTTGGTATCTTTAACGTCACAGTTTGAGAAATTTTATCGAGATTTGTTTCTGTGCGCCAACAAAAATTTGCGCCTTGGGCTAAACTAGCGATCCAAATCAGTGATATTCGAGGAGCACCGACAATGATGCAAGCGGAGAATTGTTCGTTCAACCAAGACAAGCTCGGCGAGCAGCTGGCGCAGCTGCCCGACCAGGCCATCGACAGCCTTGACTTTGGCGTCATCGGTTTCGATGCCGACACCGTGGTCACCCGTTACAACGAATTCGAATCGAAGGCGGCCGGCCTGACCGCCAACCGCGTCATCGGTCAGCCGCTGTTCACCGTGGTGGCGCCGTGCATGAACAACTTCATGGTGGCCCAGCGCTTCGAAGATGCGTTCAACGCCGGCGAGGCGCTCGACGTCACCATCGATTACGTATTGACGCTGCGCATGCGCCCGGTCAAGGTGGCGTTGCGCCTGCTGGCCGCTGCCGGCAGCGGCACCCGTTACGTCCTGGTCAAGCGCGCCTGATGGACTTCGATCTCGCCCGCTTGAACGAAGATCACGAAGCCCTGATCCAGTTTCTGTACCTGGCGCCGGTCGGCCTGGTGCAGGCTTCGCTAGACGGCGCGATTTCGATGATAAACCCGGTGGCGGCGCAATTGCTGATGCCGCTGTCGCACGACTCATGCCTCGACAACCTGTTTGCCGCGCTCGAACGGGTCGCCCCCGATTTGCGCCACCTGTGCGCCGATTTCGCCGCGCCGCAGGGCGTGGTGTGCGATGGCGTGCATCTGCACCTGGACCGCGACGCCAGTAAGCGCGTGCCGGCGCGGGTGCTGTCGCTGTCGGTCGTCAAACTCGGCGAAGCGCGCCTGATGGCGGTGCTCGGCGACGTCACCGAACAGGTGCGGCGCGAGCGCGAACTGCGCCGCACCGACGCCTGGCTCAACGCCATTTTGAGCAGCATCAGCGATTACGCGCTGGTGCGTCTGGACGCGCAAGGCCGCATCGAATCGTGGAACGAGAGCATCGGCCGGGTCACCGGCTACAACGCCGCGCAGACGGTGGGCCAGTCGTATGCGCTGTTCTATCCTGCCGGCGCGACCACGCCGGAGCACCTTGCCGACCGCCTCAGCGAGGCCGAACGCGATGGCTGGAGCCTCGATGACGGCCTGCGCAGGCGGGCCGACGGCAGCACCTTCCGCGTCAGCGCGATGATCTCGCCGCTGCGCGACGTTGTCGATGGCGACACCAGCGCCTATTCGCTGGTGATGCGCCGCCTGGCCGACGCCGAAAACGGCGATCAGCAGGCGCCCGTCGAGCGCCAGCGTAACGCCGCCCTGCGCGATTACCTGACGGGCCTGGGCAACCGCCGGGCGTTTTTCGAAGCGGCCGAACTGGAACTCGAGCGGCGCCGCCGCCTGCCGCGCCCGATCGCCATGATCATGATCGACGCCGATCATTTCAAACGCATCAACGACGACCACGGCCATGCCGGCGGCGACGCCGTGCTGCGCCACCTGGCCGCCGCCATGAACCTGACCTTCCGCGAAATCGATGTCGTCGCCCGCGTCGGTGGCGAGGAGTTCGCCGTGCTGCTGCCGTCGACCGACCTGGCCGGCGCGGCGGCGGTGGCCGAGCGCTTGCGCCTGCTGGTGGCGCAGGCGAGCGTCATGGTCGATGCCGCTGCCGTCGACTACACCATCAGTGCCGGCGTGGCGGCCATGGACGAGCGCATCACCGACCTGGAGATGCTGATGAAGCGCGCCGACCAGGCCTTGTTCGAGGCCAAGCGGCGCGGCAGGAACCGGGTCGGCTGCTGGAATGAAGACGCTGCCCACATCGACCAAAATGAGAGCACGAGAGAACGCATATGATGGACAGTGATAACGCCGCCAACGAGGCGCTGATCCAGTTTTTGTACCGCGCACCGATCGGCCTGGTGCAGATCACCATGGACGGCGCCATCGAGATGCTCAATCCGATGTCGTCGAGCCTGCTGATGCCGCTGGCCCCTGACGGCAACATGGACAACCTGTTCGCCGTGCTCGACCCGGTGGCGCCCGAGCTGCGCCAGATGACCACCATGTTCGCCGAACCGGCCGGGGTCATCTGCGAATCGTTCCGCATCGATCTGGGCGACAGCCTGGACGCCGGCGCCGGCCATCCGCGTCCGCAGTTCCTGGCCATCAGTCTTCTTAAACTCGACGCCGGCAAGCTCATGGCGGTGCTGGCCGACGTCACCGCCGAAGCGCAGCGCGAGCGCGACACCATCGCTCGCCGCCTCAACAGCGCCGCCCGCATCGACGCCCTCACGCAAATGCCGAACCGGCGCGCGGTGCAGGAGCAGATCGGCCTGATGATGAACGGCCAGGGCGGCCCGCACAGCGACTACGCCGTCCTGTTCCTCAATTTCGACCGCTTCAAACAGATCAACGATTCGCTCGGCAATGCCGCCGGCGACCAGGTGCTGGTGGCCATGGCCGCGCGCATGCGCGCCGTGCTGCGCCCCAGCGGCGACGGTGTGCGCGCCACCAGCGGCGGCGGCCAGATGGCCGCGCGCATCGGCGGCGACGAATTCGTCGTCGTCCTCGATGGCGTGCGCCGCGCCGGCGACGTTGAAAGCGTCGCCGGCCGGCTGCTGGACAACATCAGCAAACCCTACGTCATCGACGGCCACGAAATCATCTGCAATGTCAGCATCGGCATCGTGCTGGGCAGCGAAGCGCTGGGCGACGCCGACAGCGTGCTGCGCGACGCCAGCATCGCCATGGCGCTGGCCAAGTCCGGCGCCCGCGGCTACGTGGTGTTCGAGCATTCGATGCGCGAACGCGCCGTGCGGCGCGGCGACATCGAGGGCGATTTGCGCCGCGCCCTGCACGAGAACCACTTGTTCGTGCTGTACCAGCCGGTGGTGGGATTGCTGGCGGACGGCCGCATCGACTGCTCCACTGGCGTCGAGGCGCTGGTGCGCTGGCGCCATCCGGTGCGCGGCGTGGTGCCGCCGCTGGAATTTATCGAAGTGGCCGAGGAATGCGGCCTGATAGGCGCGGTCGGCGACTTCGTGCTCGAACGCGCCTGCAGCGATTTTGTCGCCTGGCGCGCCGTGCTGGGCGAGGCCGCGCCGCGCCTGCTGGCGGTCAATCTGTCGCGCGCACAATTGGCGCATCCGGGTTTTACCGCGCGGGTCGCGCAGATCCTGCAAGCGACCGCCATGGACCCGCGCCAGCTGCAGCTGGAAGTGACGGAAAGCCTGGCCGCCCAGGACAACCAGGTGCAAAGCCGCCTGCACGAACTGAAAGCGCTCGGCATCAAGCTGGAGCTGGACGACTTCGGCACCGGCTACTCGTCGCTGGCCAGCCTGCACCTGCTGCCGGTCGATACCGTCAAAATCGACCGCTCCTTCGTCAGCCAGAGCGATACCAGCGCCCACCATCGCGTGCTGATCGAGGCCACCGTCAAGGTGGCCAGAAGCCTGGGCATGGACACGGTGGCCGAGGGCATCGAGACGGCGGCGCAGGCCCGCGTGGTCAATGAGCTGCAGGTCGACAAGGGCCAGGGGTATTTGTTCAGCCGGCCGCTGGAATCGCCCGCGCTGATCGGGTGGATCGCCAGTTCTTCGGCGCTGGCGCTGGTGGCTTGAGGAGCGCCGGGAACGGCCCGGCCTGTTCAAGCTTCCTTTCCGCGCAAGTTGGCTAAAAAGCGGGGGACAGGCGGGGCCGCCGAGGCTCCTGCGGCGCCAGTCCCCGCACCATCGGAAAAATTCGTCCATAATAAAGCGATGATTCCACCGCTTCCGCCCATGCGCCTGTCGAGCTTGCTCGCGGCCCTGTTCAAACGGGGCGCGGCCGGCCACCATGAAGATGGCGCCAACGCCGTGCTGCAAACCGATTTTCTGCTGCCCCGCATCGACACCCACCACGTGGCCCGCTACAACGCCCTGCTCGGCTTTGCGCCCGGCAGCGTGCCGCTGACGTATTACTACCTGCTGACCCAGCGCGCCCATCTGGCCACCCTGCTTGCCCAGGGTTTTCCCTACCGCGTGGCCGGTATGGTCCATGTCGAAAACACCCTGGTGGAAACGCAGCCGGCCGATCCGTCGCGCCCCTTGCACCTGACTACCACGGTGGCGATCGGCCCCGCCACCGCGTCCGGCGCCGTGCACTGCGACCTGCTGACGGTGGGCGTGCAGGAAGGGATGACGGTATTTAGTTGCACAAGCAAGTATCTCGCCAAGCGGGGCAAGCGCAAAGGCCCGTCGTCGGCCGCCCGCGACACCATCGAAGGCAAACGCATCGGCGGCTGGGCGGTCGGCGGCTCGCTGGGGCGGGCCTATGCAAAAGTGTCGGGCGACTGGAACCCGATTCACCTGTGGCGCTGGTCGGCGCGGCTGATGGGCATGCGCCGGCCGATCATTCACGGCATGCACAGCGTGGCGGCCGCCTGCGCCCTGCTCGAGCAAACCAC
>JAQGNM010000324.1 GCA_028291845.1 Massilia sp.
AAGTGTGAAGCAGGCCGATAGGCCGGATTTTGTTACGGCGTCGGCGCTTGCGCGCTTTCGCTATGACAGCCATTCCTCTAGGCGCCTGATTGCTCAGGCGCTCAAGCTCCCTACCCGCACGCTCCGCGAGCCGCCTCAACGCGTGCCTATTTGGGATTGCTCCAGGTGGAGGTTACCGCGTTTCACCGTAACTGAATACGCTCGTCTCTGTGGCCCTGTTCCTCGCCTTATACCTTGCGGCTTTCGGCGGACGGCCGTTAACCGTCACCCTGCTCTATGGAGTCCGGACCTTCCTCCCGCCAACGCATTACCGTCAGCCAGCGGCTGTCTTGGCCTGCATCACCGCGCCATTGTACCTGTTCAAGGCGCGTGACGGCGTTATTTGCCAGCCTTGACCGGCAGCGCCACCAGATCGTCCACCAGCGCGCTGATATTTGCCTTGACCGCGCCCTCGTTGGCCACGCGCATGCGGTCGATCGTGCCGAAGGTGTCGCCGAACGGCGCCGTGTAGGGCACTGTGTGGGTGCGATGGAGCAATTCATTGCCGGTGGCGCGCTCGACCAGCGAATAACTGACGGTGGCGGTCACGGTCAGGTTCATCCCGGTGAGGGGCTGCTCCAGTCGTTCCATGCGCGCCGACAAGGTATAGCGGGCGGCGGCGGGATTGGCGGCCAGCAGGCCGGCATCCTGCAAGGACAGCGACAGCGCCTGGGCAAATTCGGCATTGCCGACCTTCGAGGTCCACAGGCGATTGCTGCTGCGCCCGCCGCTCACTTCCAGCACGGCGACATTATTGCGCAGCGGCGTCACCACGATCCGTTGCTGGGGTGTGGCAAGCACGGCCATGTGGTCGCTGCGCGCCGGGGTGGCGCAGCCGGTGGCGAAGCACGCCGTCAGCGTCGCCGAAGCCAGTGCGGGCACGATGGATACAGCATTTTTCATAACAAACTTTCAATCGAAAGTACAAGGAGGAAACGCTGCCGCTGCGTTGCACAATATTACATGGGGAACTTTAATTTCCTACGCTATGCTTGGTCAATATTTATTAGTGCCGAACAGTCAAATTGCAAGCCGAACAGATGGTGGCGATTTTGAAAATTATTGTCGCCATTCCAGAAGCCGGCCAACCGCGGCGCGCTTAGAATGGGCCGACCCCGCCACCGGCCGGGCTGATCCATCGACAGAGGCGCGCCATGACCCATTTATCCCGCAGCGGCGGCCAGATCCTGGTCGACGCCCTCCGCATCCACGGCGTCGACACTGCCTTCGGCGTGCCCGGCGAAAGCTACCTGGACGTACTCGACGCCCTGCACGATTCGAACATCGACTTCATCGTCAACCGCCAGGAGGGCGGCGCCGCCTTCATGGCCGAAGCCTACGGCAAGCTGACCGGCAAACGGGGCATCTGCTTCGTCACCCGCGGCCCGGGCGCCACCAACGCCGCCATCGGCGTGCACACGGCCTACCAGGATTCGACGCCGATGATCCTGTTCATCGGCCAGGTGGGGCTGGACTTCATGGACCGCGAAGCGTTCCAGGAAATCGATTACCGGCGCATGTACGGCCAGATGGCCAAGTGGGTAACGCAAATCGACCGCGCCGACCGCATCCCCGAATACATCGCCCGCGCTTTTCAAGTTGCTACCAGCGGCCGCCCCGGCCCGGTGGTGCTGGCGCTGCCGGAAGACATGCTGACCGACGAAGCTGCCGTCGCCGACACCGGCGCGTTTCAGCCGGTGCAGGCTTCGCCCGCCGCCAGCCAGATCGATACGCTGCGTGACATGCTGGCCGCGGCGCAGCGCCCGCTGCTGCTACTGGGCGGCGCCACCTGGACCGAAGCTGCCTGCGCCGACGTCAAGCGCTTCGCCGAAGCGAACCGCCTGCCCGTTGCCTGCGCCTTTCGCTTCCAGGACCTGTTCGACAACGCCCATCCGAACTACATCGGCGACGTCGGCATCGGCATCAACCCCAGGCTGGCTGCACGGGTCAAAAACGCCGACCTGATCATCGCCTTCGGTCCGCGTCTGGGAGAGATGACCACCAGCGGCTACTCCCTGATCGAGTCTCCGGTGCCGCGCCAGCGCCTGGTGCACATCCACCCCGACCCGCTGGAACTGGGCACCGTCTACCAGGCCGAATTGATGATCGCCGGCGGCGCGCCGCAAGCGGCCGCCATGCTGGCGGCAATGGCGCCGGTCGATGCCAGCGCCTGGGCCGCCAGCGTGCCGGAAGCACGCGCCGAACTGGCCGCATGGCAGAAGCAGCCGCCGATTTTCCAGGACGGCGCGGCGCCGCTCGACCTGTGGCAGCTGGTGCAGGACCTGCAGGCCGCCGTCCCGTTTGATGCCATCATCACCAATGGCGCCGGCAACTACGCCACCTGGGCGCACAGGTTTTATAGCTACGGCCCGATGCGCACCCAGCTGGCGCCCACCAGCGGCGCCATGGGCTATGGCGTACCGGCCGGCATCGCCGCCAAAATCGTCGATCGCGCTCGCACCGTGATCACCTTTGCCGGCGACGGCGAATTCATGATGAACGGCCAGGAGCTGGCCACCGCGGTGCAGTACCAGGCCGGCGTAATCATCATCGTTTTCAATAATTCGATTTTCGGCACCATCCGCATGCACCAGGAAAAAAACTATCCGGGCCGGGTCTCCGGCACCTTTCTACACAATCCCGATTTCGCCGCCCTGGCGCTCGCATACGGCGCCTGCGGCGAAGTGGTCGAACGCACCGCCGAATTCGCCCCGGCGCTGGGGCGCGCGCTCGAGCA
>JAQGNM010000335.1 GCA_028291845.1 Massilia sp.
CATAGGGAATTTTCCATGCGTAAGGGTCGGACAAGCCCGCGATTATACGCATGTTGCCGTTCCGCACCGCCCGCTTGACGGCCAGGCAGGGATACCCTTACAAGCGGTCGAGCGTGGCTTCGTCCGGCAAGCCGTCGAAAAACTCGTTGATGCAATCCTGGAACACCGCCTCATCCGGCGCCACTTCGGAAAACAAGGTCATCGACGAGTGAAACTTGCGGTCGTCGGGACTGCCGAAGATGGCGCCGATATCTTCCCCGGCGTGTTCCAGCACCAGCGCGCTGCATTTACGCAGGCGCTGGCCCAGCACCGGATGGGCCAGGTAGGCCGCGGCTTCGTCGGAAGAAGCAATCGCATATTTTTTCGCCATGGCGCTGCTGCCCAGGCCGGCGATCTGGGGAAAAATGAACCACATCCAGTGCGTGCGCTTGCGGCCGGACCCGAGTTCTTCGAGCACGCTTGGATAGACCGGATCTTGCGCCTGGACGAAGCGTTCGAGATCGAATTGATTGTTCATACCAATGCCCTCCACCGCGTATTCTAGCGCGCGGGTGGTAGAGTGGCGCGCATGAAACCCGAACATCTATTACTGCTGCTGACACGGGAAATGCCGTTTGGTAAATATCAGGGGAGGAAGATTGCCGACTTGCCGGGACACTACCTGGGCTGGTTTGCGCGCGAGGGATTTCCGAAGGGGGAGATCGGCGAGTTGCTGGCGATTATGTATGAGCTCGATCATAACGATTTGCGGTCGCTGCTAGATCCCCTCAGGCGCTAAGCGGAGGGGGGACTGGCTCCGAAGGTGCCCGTCCCATGTTTGCGCTGAAGCAAACTAAATAATTACGTTGCGGTGTTTAAAAGTGGGACAGGCACCTGCGGCGCCAGTCCCCCTGCTAAATCCGCCGGCAGAACGCTAACGAGCCACCTCGAGCCGCTTGCCTTCCCCGAGCATCAGCGCAAACGCCTCCGCCGTCACCGCCGGGCTGAACAGCCAGCCTTGCAGCTGATCGCAGCCGAGGTCGCGTAAAAACTGCATCTGCTCGACCGTCTCGACGCCTTCGGCGACGATTTCCTGGCGCAGTTGCTGGGCCATGGTGACGATGGCGCGGGCGATCGCGCAGTCGTTGTCTTCGTCGGGCAGGCCGACCACGAAGGCGCGGTCGATTTTGAGGGTGCTGATCGGGAATTTTTTCAGGTAGGCCAGGCTCGAGTAGCCGGTGCCGAAGTCGTCCAGCGCCAGCGCCAGGCCCATCGCCACCAGCTCGTTCATGATGGCGATGACGTTGTCGGCGCCGCCCACCAGCAGGCTCTCGGTAATTTCCAGCATGATCTGCTCGGGCTGCACGCCGTGGCGCTCCAGCGCCTGCTGGACAAACGCCGGCAGCTTGCGGTCGAACTGGCGCGCCGACAGGTTCACCGCCACCGGCGGCATGGCCACGCCGGCGTCGCGCCATACCGCGATCTGGCGGCAGGCTTCATCGAGCACCCAGTCGCCGATTTCCAGTATCAGGCCGGTTTCTTCGGCCAGCGGGATGAATTCGTCCGGCCGCACCATGCCGCGCTCGGGATGGCGCCAGCGAATCAGCGCTTCGGCGCCGACGATGCGGCCGCTGCGCAGGCTGACTTTGGGTTGATAATGCAGTTCCAGCTGGCCGTTGGCGAGACCGGCGCGCAGTTCGTTCTCCAGGCGGATGCGGTCCTTGGCGCGCTGATCCATCTCTTCACTGTAGAACAGGAAGCGCTCGTCGGCATTCAGGTCGACCCGGGTCGCCGCCACTTCGGCGTAGCGCATCAGGGACGCCGTGTCGGTGCTGTCCTCGAGGTAGACGGCGACGCCGATGTGGGCGTTGACCCGCAGCTGCTGGCCGCCGGCGTCGATCGGCGCGGCCAGGGTGGCGAGCAGCTTTTGCGCCACCAGGCCGGCGTGCTCGCGCTTTTCGATGAACGGCAAGGCGACGCCGAACTTGGCGCCCTCCAGGCGCGCCAGGATGTCGGCGTCGCGCAGCGCGGCGCGAAATCGCCGTCCCACTTCGGCCAGCACGCGCGCGCCGGCGTCGTGGCCGAGCGAGTCGGCCACCGCGCCGATGCGGTCGACTTCGACCACCAGCACGGCGCCGTACTCGGTGGCGCGGCGCGCTTCGCTGAGCATCTGGTCGACCAGGTGATTGAACAGGCTGCGGTTCGGCAGCCCGGTCAGGCTGTCGTAATTGGCCATGCGCTGCATGCGCTGCTCGAAATCCTTGTGCACGCTGATGTCGGAAAACAGCGAGAAGGTGTGGGTGATGGCGCCGGCCGCATCGCGCACCACTGAAATGGCCACCGACTGCGGGAACAGTTCGCCGTTCTTGCGCTTGCCGATGATTTCGCCGCGCCACGAGCCGTCGCCGGCGATGCTGGCGCGCACCCGTTCGCGAAATTCGTCGTCGTGCACGCCCGAGCGCAGCAGCTCGGGGGTCCGGCCGATCAATTCGTCGGCGCTGTAGCCGGTGATGCGCGAAAACGCTGCATTGCACGAGACGATGCGTTCGTCGGCGGCGGTGATCAGCACGCCCTGGTCGCTGTCTTCGATGATGCGCGCGTGCAGGTGCAGCTTGTCCGATTCGCTCAGGGCCGGCCGCGCCATCGCAGGCGTTTTGCCCGCCGCGTCAGCCGGCGCCGGCGCCGGCCGCATCGTCACCAGCATGCCGCCCACCTCGCCGTCATCGAGCTCGATGGCGGCCACGCTGATGGCCACCCGGATGGTGTCGCCGCGCCTGGTCCTGCGCAGTACCGCCACCTCGGCCCCGCCCTGCTCGAGGAACAGTTCGGCCAGGCCGGGGTCGTCGGCTTCGTCGGCGTCCAGAAAAAACGCGTGCTGGCCGACCGCCTCGGCGGCGCTGTAGCCGAACAGCGCCTCGGCCTCCTCGTTCCAGCCGGTCAGGTAGCCGGCCAGGTCGAGGGTGATCTGCGCCGCCACGGCCTGCGCCGGCGGCGCACGTTCGCAGGCCAGTTCCAGCGCCGCTTCCAGCTCGGCCAGGGTGGCTGCGGCGGCAGCGGGCGCGAGGCCCGGCGCACGCGCCGCGCGCGCCAGGCGCAGGCAGCGCTCGAGCAGCGCTTCGCCCGGTGCCGCCAGGCCGGACGCGCGGTCGGACGCCGGGTCAGACGCCAGGCCAGGCGCCAGCTCAGACACGCGCGGCCTGGCTTTCGCGCACTGCGCCCTGCATCCAGCCGGCGGCGGCGATCATCGCCTCGTTGAAGTCGGTTCTGGCGATCTGCAGGCCGTCGACCTGCACGGCGGCGCCATCGAGGTCGCCTTTTTCGGCCGCCTCGTACAGGGTCAGCAGCATGCCCAGTTCGCCCTCGCGGCGCAGCAAGGCGGCGTGCACCGCTTCGCCCAGCGCGAGCGGCGCCAGCACCTCGGCCAGCGGCAAGCCGAACAGCACGCCCAGCAGCGAGAACATGCCGGCCATGAAGGCCTGTTCCTGGCTGTTCTTGTCGAGGCCGCGCGCCTTGGCCAGCAGTTCGAGGGCGCGCGCGCGCATCGCCACGCGCGCCAGCAGCATATTCGAGCGCACGTCGCCCTGGCGGGCGGCGAACAGCATCAGATTGAGCCAGCGGCGCAGTTGCTGGCGGCCCAGCAGCAGCAGGGCCTGCGAAAAACTGGTGATGCGGCGCCCGCCCCCCACTCCCAGCGAATTGACCAGCCGCAGCAGGTTGTACGACAGGGTCGGGTCGCGCCGCAGCAGCGCTTCGATTTCGTGGGTGTCGGCGTCGGCCGCCACCAG
>JAQGNM010000365.1 GCA_028291845.1 Massilia sp.
GGGCCGACCAGGGCGAACACGCCGCCCTTGTCGAGCACTTCGTCTTCGTTGGTCATGCTGGTCAGATTGCGTTCCAGCACAGTTTTAATCCAGCGCATGCTCTCTTGGGCATTTTTACCGGATGGCATTTTCTCGATCAGGTAGCGCGCCAGGGTGGCGGAGAAGCCGGCGGCCAGCATGGCGCGCAGCACATTGGCTTTTTCCGGCTCGCGCTGGGCGGTGGCGCCCCACGAGATCGCGGCAAGTTGCGTTTCCATCAGGCCGCGCATGGCGCGCACTTCGTGCATCATGGCCGACATTTCGGCGGCGGCGCTGTCTTTCGCGTGAGCGATGGCCGACGACATCATCGACGAGATCGCCGCCATGTCGATCGCTTCCACCTGCGGCTGCGGCGTCGGCGCGCGGCGGTTGGCGTAGCTGACCGGGGCGGTGTGTTCGAGGCTCGGGGCCGGCTGATCCATCGCGCTGCCATGGGCGGGCGAAGCAATCGAGGCGACGTCGTCATTGGCCAGCGCCAGGATCTCCACCACGCCGTCGACCGGGCGGTTCGACAGGATCACGGCATCGGGTCCGAGCGCATCACGCACTTTGCGCAGGGCTTCACGCGAGGTAGCGGCGGTAAATTTTTTGACGTTCATCGAGCATGCTCCTGGAGGAAACCGCTAAGGTGCGCGCCCATGCGGCACCTCGTTTCTCACAGTGTCAATTATTGACGATGCTCGTAGGAAACCATCAGGTGAAAAGGGGGGTGAATTCACCCCTATTCGATGGCGCTCCTAGGCTTGGCACAGCTCCAGGGCCGCCTGCCACGACGGCAAATGGATGCCCAGGGCGGCCAGCCGCTTGGCCGCCATCACCGAATTGTGCGGCCGCCTGGCCGGCACCGGGTACTCGTGGGTGGCGATGGCGCTGACCTTCGGCTTGTTGGCCACCGAGGGGTGGGCGACGATCTGCTGCGTAAAACCGTGCCACGAGGTACTGCCGCTGGCGGTCAGATGATAGATGCCGCCCTGCTCGCCCGCCATCGCCGGCAACAGTCCCGCCTTGGCGTCCAGCCGCGCCAGCAACTGCGCGGTGGTGTCGGCAATCGTGCGGCTCCAGGTGGGCGAGCCGAACTGGTCGCCGACGATGCGCAACTCGTCGCGCTCGGCCGCCAGGCGAAGCATGGTCAACAAAAAATTCTTGCCGCGCATGCCATATACCCAGCTGGTGCGCAGGATCAGGTGCGGCACGCCGGAGGCGGCCAGCGCCTGCTCGCCGGCCAGCTTGCTGGCGCCGTACACATTGATCGGGCAGGTCGGATCGGTTTCGACGTAGGCGCCCACCTTGCTGCCGTCGAACACGTAATCGGTGCTGTAATGGACGATACCTGCGCCGACCTTGTTCGCTTCTTCCGCCATCACGCCGGGCGCTTCGCAATTGATGCGAAACGCAAGTTCCGGCTCGCTCTCGGCCTTGTCGACCGCCGTGTGAGCGGCCGGGTTGACGATCAGGTTCGGCTTGACGGCGCGGATGACGTCGCGCACCTGCTGCAGATTGCTCAAATCCATCTGCGCGCGGTCGACCGCGATGATTTCCCCCAGGCCCTGCAAACTGCGCTGCAGTTCGTAGCCGACCTGCCCGCTGACGCCGGTCACCAGGATTTTCATGCGAACACCTCAGCGTCCGCCAGCAATTTACCTGCCTTGTCCTTGCCGGACAATTGCGGCGCCTCGTCCAGCGGCCAGTCGATCCCGATCGCCGGATCGTTCCACAGGATGGCGCGTTCGTACTCGGGGGCGTAATAATCGGTGGTTTTATACAGGAACTCGGCGTTCTCGCTGATGGTGACGAAACCATGGGCAAAGCCGGGCGGCACCCATAGCTGACGTTTATTGTCGCTTGACAATTCCACACCCACCCACTTGCCGAACGTAGGCGAGCTCTTGCGGATGTCGACGGCGACGTCGAACACCGCGCCGGCGACCACGCGCACCAGCTTGCCCTGGGTCTGCTGCAGCTGATAGTGCAGCCCGCGCAGCACGCCCTTGGCCGATTTCGAATGGTTGTCCTGCACGAAGGCGGCATCGACCCCGGTCAGTTCTCTGAATTTGCGCTCATTAAAGCTTTCAAAGAAAAAGCCCCGCTCATCGCCGAACACGGTCGGCTCGAGAATGACGACATCGGCAATACTGGTAGGAATAATTTGCATGGTCAATAAATTTGGTCGTTCAACAGGCGCAGCATGTACTGGCCGTAACCATTTTTCTTCAAGGGCTGGGCCAGCGCTTCGAGCTGCGCCGCGCTGATGTAGCCCTGGCGGTAAGCGATCTCTTCAGGACAGGCCACCTTCAAGCCCTGGCGGTTTTCGATGGTGGCGATAAACTGCCCTGCTTCGAGCAGCGATTCGTGGGTGCCGGTATCGAGCCAGGCCATGCCGCGCCCCATCAGTTCCACGGTCAGCTTGTTGCGCTCGAGGTAGACCCGGTTGACGTCAGTAATTTCCAGTTCGCCACGAGCGGACGGCTTGATGCTGGCGGCGATGTCACACACCTGATTATCGTAAAAATACAGGCCGGTGACGGCGTAATTCGATTTCGGCTTGAGCGGTTTTTCCTCGATGCTGACGGCGCGCCGTTCCTTGTCGAACTCGACCACGCCATAGCGTTCGGGATCGTGCACGTGATAAGCAAACACGGTCGAGCCAGCGGTGCGGCTCGACGCTTCATGCAGTTGCTTGTGGAAGTCGTGACCGTAATAAATGTTGTCGCCCAAAATCAAGGCGGACGGGTCGTTGCCGACGAACTCGCGGCCGATAATGAACGCCTGGGCCAGGCCGTCCGGGGTCGGCTGCACGGCGTAGCTGAGGCTGATGCCCCATTGCGAACCGTCACCCAGCAACTCCTGGAAGCGCGGGGTGTCCTGCGGCGTCGAGATGATCAGGATATCCTGGATACCGGCCAGCATCAGGGTGCTGAGCGGGTAATAAATCATCGGCTTGTCGTACACCGGCAGCAATTGCTTCGACACCGCCATGGTGACCGGATACAGGCGGGTACCCGAACCACCGGCGAGGATGATGCCCTTGCGTTTGATCGTCGTCATTTGGCGCTTTCTGCCAGCGAGCGCTGGGCGTAGTTTTTATCGAGCCAGTTCTGGTAGTCGCCGGACCGGACGTTTTTCACCCATGGCTGGTTATCCAGGTACCACTGCACCGTCTTGCGGATGCCCGACTCGAACGTTTCGGCCGGCTTCCAGCCCAGTTCACGCTCGAGCTTGCGGGCGTCGATGGCGTAGCGGCGGTCGTGGCCGGGGCGGTCCTGCACGTAGGTGATCTGGTCGCGGTAGCTGCCCTCAGGCTTCGGATCGAGTTCGTCGAGGATATCGCACAGGGTGTGGACGACATCGAGGTTGGCCTTTTCGTTCCAGCCGCCGACGTTGTATACCTCGCCCAGCGTGCCTTCGGCCAGCACCCGGCGAATCGCCGTGCAGTGATCGGTGACGAACAGCCAGTCGCGCACCTGCTGGCCGTCACCGTAGATCGGCAGCGGTTTGCCGGCGCGGGCGTTGGTGATCACCAGCGGAATCAGTTTTTCCGGAAAGTGGTAGGGGCCGTAGTTGTTCGAGCAGTTGGTGGTCAGCACCGGCATGCCGTAAGTGTGGTGATAGGCGCGCACCAGGTGGTCCGAGGCCGCCTTCGAGGCCGAATACGGACTGTTCGGCGCGTACGGCGTGGTTTCGGTGAATGGCGGATCGTTCGGTCCCAGGGTGCCGTAGACCTCGTCGGTCGACACGTGCAGGAAACGAAACGCTGCTTTTTCTTGCTCCGGCAAACCGGACCAGTAGCCGCGCGCCGCTTCGAGCAGGCCGAAGGTGCCGTTGACATTGGTTTCGATGAAGGCGGCGGGGCCGTGGATCGACCGATCGACGTGGCTCTCGGCGGCAAAGTGGACGATGGCGCGAACCTGGTGCTCGCGCAACAGCGCGGCGATGGTGGCGGTGTCGCCGATATCTCCTTGAACAAAGATGTGGCGGGGGTCGTCGCGCAGGCTGTCGAGATTGCTCAGATTGCCGGCGTAGGTGAGCTTGTCGAGATTGACGACCGGTTCATCGCTTTGCAGCAGCCACTGTAAGACAAAATTCGAACCGATAAAGCCGGCGCCGCCAGTCACTAGAATCATGTTGCTCCCGACAGAAATTATATAAACGGCAATTTTACCAAATTGCCGGCGCGGTCTCAATGTGTCCAATAGGCACAATAAGCCGCCCGCATTGCGGCGATTATACTGGCCGACCGGCCTCGACGAACGTCATTGTTGCCGCATAAAGACAAAAACGGCAGGCTTTCGGCCTGCCGTTTTTTCGGCGACGTTCATCAGGCAGCCGCTCAGCCGGCACCCACCAGGCTGGTCACCCGAATCGTCTTCGATTCCGGAATCTCGCTATGCGACAGCACTTTCAATTGCGGCAGCGCACGGCGCAGGAAGCGCGACAACAGCGCACGCAGCGGCGCCGGCACCAGCAACACCGGCGTCAAGCCCATCGCCTCCTGCTGCGCGGCGGCATTGCCGGCCTGCTGGGCGATGGTGTCGGCCAGGCCCGGCTCGATGCCGCTGCCATCGCCGCCGGCGCCCATCGCCTGCATCAACAGGCGCTCGAGGCGGTTATCCAGGGTCATCACCGACAGTTCGGCCGATCCCGGGAACAATTGCTGGACGATGGCGCGGCCCAGCGCCACGCGCACCAGCGCGGTCAGCTCGTTCGGATCGTTGGTGTGGCCGGCATGCTCGGCCAGGGTTTCAATGATCGAATGCATGTCGCGGATGTGCACGCCTTCGATCAGCAGGTTCTGCAAGACCTTCTGCAAGGTCGACAGCGACACCACTTTCGGCACCAGGTCTTCGACCAGTTTCGGCGACTCCTTGGCCAGGTGGTCGAGCAGTGCCTGCACTTCGGCGCGGCCGAGCAATTCCGAAGCGTGCGAGGTGATCAGGTGATTCAGGTGGGTCGCCACCACGGTGCCAGCATCGACCACGGTGTAGCCCATGCTTTGCGCCTCGTCGCGCAGGCTGGCGTCAATCCAGGTGGCCGGCAGGCCGAAGGCGGGGTCGGTGGTGACCAGGCCCGGCAAGGTGCCGCTGGCCATGCCGGGGTTGATCGCCAGGAATTGCCCGTTGAGCGACTCGCCGCTGCCCACTTCCACCCCCTTGAGGGTGATGCGGTAGGCCGATGGTTTGAGCTCCAGGTTGTCGCGGATGTGCACGGGCGGCGCCAGAAAGCCGACATCCTGGGCAAACTTCTTGCGGATGCCCTTGATGCGCTTAAGCAATTCTCCGCCCTGCCCCTTGTCGACCAGCGGAATCAGGCGGTAGCCGACTTCCAGGCCGAGGGTGTCGACCGGCATGATGTCCTGCCAGCTGGCTTCTTCCTGCTCCGCCGCCGGAGTGGCGGCGTTGGCAGCGGAAGCGGCGGCAGCGGCGGCCTCTTCCAGCGCCGGCGCGGCGGCGCGCTTCTTGTTGATGGCGTAGGCGATGCCGGCCAGGCCGCCGCCCAGCAGCAGGAACACCAGGTTCGGCATGCCCGGGATCAAACCCATGCCGCCGATGATGCCGCCGGTGATGTACAACACTTGTGGCTTGGCAAACAGCTGATTGGTCAGCTGGGCGCCGATGTCCTGGTCGCTGGCCACGCGCGACACCACGATACCGGCGGCGACCGAAATGATCAGGGAAGGAATCTGCGCCACCAGGCCGTCACCGATGGCCAGCAGGGTGTAGGTCTTGGCCGCTTCGGCAAAACCGAGATCGTGCTGCAGGATACCGACCAGCAAGCCGCCGATGACGTTGATGACGGTCACCATGATGCCGGCCACGGCGTCGCCGCGCACGTACTTCGAGGCGCCGTCCATGGCGCCGTAGAATTCGGCTTCCTGCGCCACTTCCTGGCGGCGGGCGCGGGCGACGTCTTCGGCGATCAGGCCGGCGTTCAGGTCGGCGTCGATCGCCATTTGTTTACCCGGCATGGCGTCGAGGGCGAAGCGGGCGCCCACTTCGGCGATACGGCCGGCGCCCTTGGTGACCACCGTAAAGTTAATGATCGTCAAAATGATGAACACCACGATACCGACCGTGTAATTGCCGCCGATCAGGAAGTGGCCGAACGCTTCGATGACTTTACCGGCCGCGGCGCCGCCGGTGTGGCCTTCGGTCAGCACCACCCGGGTCGAGGCGACGTTGAGCGACAGGCGCAGCATGGTCGACACCAGCAAAATCGTCGGAAAAGCCATGAAGTCGAGCGGCTTGACGGTGTACAGGCTGGTCAGCAGCACGATCACCGACAGGGCGATATTAAAACTGAAGAACAGGTCGAGCACAAACGCCGGCAGCGGCAGGATCATCATCGACAGCAGCAGGATGATGATCACCGGCGCCGCCAGCGCGCTGCTGTTGCTGCCCATGGCGCTCATCCAGGCGGGCAGTCGGATCGAGTTGTTCATGGGGTGTCTCCGTTATTCGTGTCAGGTTTATCAGTGCTGGAGGTCTTGCTGAATTTGCTCTTGAACAGCGGATCGTGCGGATCGAGTTCGCGCGGCACCGCCAGTTTGGTCGGCCGGTCAGGGTAGCGCCCGCCTGCCTTCTTGTAGCTTCTCAGCTGGAACACGTAGGCCAGCACTTCGGCCACCGCCGCGTACAGTTGCTCCGGAATCTCGTCGTCGATCTCGGTATGCTGGTGCAGCGCACGCGCCAGCGCCGGTGCTTCCAGCATGGCCACGCCGTTTTCCTTGGCAATCTCTCGGATCTTGGCGGCCACCTCGTCGGCGCCCTTGGCGACCACGCGCGGCGCGCCGCCCTGGCCGTCGGCATATTTCAGGGCGACCGCGTAGTGGGTCGGGTTGGTGACGACCACGTCGGCGGTGGGCACATTACCCATCATGCGGCGGCGCGACATCTCGCGCTGCATCTGGCGGATCTTGCCCTTCATTTGCGGATTGCCGTCCGACTCCTTGTGCTCCTGGATCATTTCCTGGCGCGTCATCTTCATCTTGTCGGCGTAATGCCAAATTTGGTATGGCGCGTCGATGGCGGCGATAAACCCGAGCCCGCCCACGATGAACAGGAAAGCCGAACCGAGCAGCTTCATTACGTGCGCGCTGCCCATGCCGACCGATTCGACGGCCAGGCCCAGCACGGCATCTTTCTGGCTCATCACCACCAGGTAGGCGACGGCGCCGACCACGATGGTCTTGGCGATCGCCTTTAATAGTTCGACGAGGGAATTTTTCGAGACCATATTGGCCAGGCCGCGCGCCGGATTCAGCTTGTTGAAATTCGGCATGAAGGACTTGGCGGAAAACAGGAAGCCGCCGATCATCAGGGGCGCGGCCAGGGCCACGATCATCACGGCAAACGCCACCGGCAGGCAGGTGATCAGCACGTCGGCGATGTCGCTGCCGACCCGGCGCAGCAGCACGTCGGGGTTGTAGACTTGTTCGCGGGTCAATGCCAGGCCCGACACCATGGCGGTGTTCAGACTTTTCATGATGCCGCCGCCGCTTATCCACAGCCCGGCGCCGGCCGCCATCAGCACGGCAAACGTCGCCAGTTCACGCGAGCGCGGAACGTCGCCTTCTTCACGCGCCTGGTCGATGCGCTTTTGTGAAGCGGGTTCGGTTTTTTCTGCGTCGCTTTCTACTGCCATGTCCACTCCGTGGGCGTCGTCACAGTGACGACAACAGCATTATCGGATATGGTGCCTCATGGCAATCTCAAGAACAAGGATGCAAAGCGCGGGTATATCGCTTGCAAAGCCTGTTTGATGGTTGTTATGTTATCAAGCTGTGTCTGATTCCCGACGTTAGCGCAATTTACTTTGCAAAGATACGCCCGAGAAACAGAATATTGCGGACACAGCGGGGTAAGTGGTTATAATACGAAAGCACCAATGAACACCGAAGCAACATTTCCAATCGTTTTAAGGATTCCCTATGAAAAAATTTCTCGCTACCGCAGCAATCCTGAGCCTGGTTTCGGTTCAAGCCTTCGCCCAGACCGGCGCTGAAACCGCTCCTCCACCGCCACCAGCACCAGCTCCAATGTTTGCTGGTACCGTCGCTGGCGTGCCAGTCGTGACCGCGGTTGTCGCTGGCGTGATCGTCGCTGCCGTCGCCGTCGCTGTATCGGACAGCAACAGCACCACCACCCACCATTAATTGACGGCGCTTCGGCGCGTCAGTTAGTGAGGTGATAGAGCGGCCGATTCGTCGGCCGCTTTTTTTCGTCTGCGATCCCCTTACGCGTTCCTGTAACTGCGATGAAAAATCAAGCATTCCACCGCCGCTTCCGCTTTGCCTTCCAGGGACTGGTGGCCGCCTGGCGCGGCGAAGCCAGTTTTCGCTTTCAGTGCCTGGCCTGCGCAGCCGTGGTGGCGGTATTGATATGGCGGCGGCCGGAGCCGCTCTGGTGGGCACTATTGCTGACCATGTGCGCGCTGGTGCTGGCGGCGGAATTATTCAACACTGCCTTCGAGGCGGCGCTCGACCTGCTGCACCCCGATTACCACGCCGCCGTCGGCGTCGCCAAGGATTGCGCGGCAGGCGCCGTGCTGGTGTTGAGCCTGGCCAGCGCGGCAGTCTTCTGCGCCTTTGTAGTCGACAATTTCAAACTATAAAAAAACCCGGCCGGGCATGCGCCGGGCCGGGTTCTCTGCTCGGTTCGCCTGACCTGCGCTCAGTACGAGCCGCTCCATGCCACATTGATTGACTTGGTGGTCGGCAGCACCGACAGCATCGAACCGCGGTTTTCCCGCTGCGACTGCCACAGCCAGCTGCCCACGGCGTAGCCGAGGATACCGCCGGCGACCGTGTCCGACACCCAGTGCTGGCGCGCCGCCACCCGGCCGGCAGAACTCAGGGCCGCCACGCCATACAGCCATGGCGCATCGTATTCCTTGGCGAACGGCGTCACCGCCGCGAACGACACCGCGCTGTGACCGGACGGGAACGAGGCGTTCGAGCGGTTGCCATCGACTTGCGACCAGGCGCCCTGCTCCGCCCCCGGCCGGGCGCGCCCGACCGCGTACTTGCCGACCTGGGTCAGGCCGATCGACGCCGCCACCGCTTCCATTGAAATGAGGCCGATGTTCGAGGCACGGTCGTCGCCGAACGCCAGCGCAGCACCGGCGCCGC
>JAQGNM010000366.1 GCA_028291845.1 Massilia sp.
AGATAGGACACCCTGCCGTGAATCAGGTGATTGCGATTGAGCTTGGTGGCAATCTGCACCGTCAAGGGCAGCTTTTTCCACGCCGCTTCCATCAGCACCGTCTCGGGCACCGCGCGAATAAAATTGCCACCCAGGCCGATGAAAGCGCTCACTGTTCCTGCCAGGATGCCCTCGCAAGCCTCCACCGTATTCATGCCTTTTTCGCGCGGCGCGGTAAACCCGTACTGCTGTTCGAGTTTGTCGAGCGGCGCCAGCTCCGGCTTTTCGGTGATGCCGACGGTTCTCTGGCCTTGGACGTTCGAGTGGCCGCGCACCGGGCACACGCCGGCGCCCGGTTTGCCGATATTGCCGCGCATGAGCAGCAGGTTGGTGACCATCTCGACGTTCTGCACGCCGTTGCGGTGCTGGGTCAATCCCATGCCGTACACGCCGATCACCGCCCTGGCGGCCGCATACACGCGCGCGGCCGACTCCAGTTCGGCGCGCTGCAAGCCCGATTCGCGTTCGATGTCGTCCCACGAACAGGCGCGCACGGCGGCGGCGAAGGTGTCGAAGTCGGCGCAGTGTTCGAGGATGAATTCAAGGTCGAGCACGCGCGGCAGGTGCATCGCGCAGGCCTTGTCGTCGTCATCGATCAGCACCTTGCACAGGCCCATGATGGCGGCAGTGTCGCCGCCCGCGCGCAGCTGCAGGTATTGGGTCGAGATCGCCGTCTCGGCGCCGGTCAGCATCTCCACCGGCGACTGCGGATTGGTGAAGCTGACCAGGCCCCGTTCGCGCAGGGGATTGAAGGTGATGATCGGTACGCCGCGCTTCCTCGCTTCCTGCAGCTGGTGCAGCATGCGCGGGCTGTTGACGCCGACATTCTGGCCGAAAAAGAAAATGCAGTCGGTTTTTTCGAAGTCGTCGAGGGTGACCGTGCCGACCGGCACGCCGAGAGTTTTCTTCAAGCCGACCGAGGTGCTTTCGTGGCACATGTTCGAGCTGTCCGGCAGGTTGTTGTTGCCGTAAATGCGCGCCAGCAGCTGGTACATATACGAGGTTTCCAGCGAGGCCCGCCCGGAGCTGTAGAACACCACCTGCTTCCGGTCCATCGCCTTCAGCTCGCGCGCGATGCCGTCGAAAGCTTCCTGCCACGCCACCGGCACGTACCTGTCGCTTTCAGCGTCCCAGCGCAACGGGTCGGTAAGGCGGCCGGCGTCTTCGAGTTCGTGGTCCGACCAGCTTTCCAGTTCGCCCAGGGTATGGGCGGCGAAGAATTCGGCGGACACGCGCCGGCTGGTGATTTCCCAGGCGGTCGCCTTGGCGCCGCTTTCGCAAAACTCGAACGGGTGCGGATTGGCCGGCTTGGCCCAGGCGCAGCTGACGCAGGCGAAGCCGTCCGGCTTGTTCTGATGGACCAGCAGCGGCGTGCCATGCACGGTGGCGCCCTGCTGCAGCAGGATATGGGTGGTTTCCTTGACCGAGCCCCAGCCGCCGGCGGGCATGGTGGGATCGAAAATTTCGATTTTTTCGCTCATGGTGACTGTGGGTGACTGTGACGGAGGTCCATGGCGGTCCTGTTCGATTGATTGGCTTGCTGCAGCCATGGTTGCTGCATAGCCGCGTACGGTCTGTCAGCTAGCGCACACAAGATTGGAACTTGTTTCGATTGGCGGTCGCCCAGGCTGTCACTAGATGGCGGCGTCGAGCAGCCCCGCGCGCACTGGCTGGCGGCCGACCAGGCGCGCGTGCAGTACGGCGCGCTGGGCGCCCGGCTCGGCCAGCCAGCCGATCTCGCCCTTGGTAACGGTGGCGACCGGCACGCCGTCGCGAAACAAGATGCGGTTGCCGGCCAGCGCAGGCACCTTATCGCCCGGCAGCAGGGTGCCGCACAGGTTCAGCGGGTCGACCCCCGACAGCAATACCAGGGTGTCGTCCAGTGGACGCTTGCGCACCTCGCGCAGCAGCGGGATCGCCTCGGGCAGGGCGAACTGCTCGCCTGAAAAGCCGGCGACAAAACGCCCGCCGCGGATCTCGCCGCGCGCCTCGAGCTTGTGGTACACCGGCAGCAGTTCGCGCCACGAGGGCAGCCAGGCCGCTTCGCGCTCGAGCAGGCGCCAGAACATCACGCCGTAGCGGCGCAGCAGCGTCATGGCGACATACTCGAGGGTCTCTTGCGGCAGGCGCCGGCGCGCCGGCGCCGGGACGCTGTCATCGATTTCACCGCGCCGCACCAGCGCCCAGCGGCCGGCTTCCTCCATGCTCGGCCCGGCGCCGCGGCGGCGTTTTTTGTCGAAGCTGGCGCGCTTGGCGGCGGGGGCCAGCATGGCGCGCAGGCCGGCGAAGCTGTCGGCATTGACCAGTCCCGTCGACACCAGTTCGCCCAGGGCGTTTTCCAGTTCGACCGGCAGCATGCGGGCGTCCGTCAGCAGCTCGTCCATGAACAGCGCGCCCTCGCGCCGCAGGGTAGCCAGCACATTGGCCGCACGCGGCGACACCTGCGGCGCGCCGGCGGGCACCGGCAGGGTGTGCCACAAGAGCACCTGGCGGCGCGGCAGCAGGGTGATCGGGGTGGCGCGCACCGGGCCGCCGGCGGCCGAGCGCGGCGCGCCGACCCGGCTCCACACCACTTTGCCGGCGCGGCACAAGTCATCCAGCCACAGGATCGAATAGTCGCGCAGGCGCAGCGCCAGCAGGTCGCTTTCCCAGGCGCCGGCGGCCGCTTCCCAGCCTTCCAGTTGCGCCAGCACCTGCGGCAGGGCCTCTTCGCCCTGCCACTGCGTGCCAGGCGTCAGGTGCTGCCAGTCGAACAGGAAGCGCATGAAGTCGCCGATTTCGACCGGCTCGATTTCGCGGCGCAGGCGCTTGATGGTGTAGCGGTGGATGCGGGCCAGCAGATGCCGTTCGCACCACTCTTCTTCCATGGTCCCCGGCGTGAAGCGTCCGCGCATCGCGTAACCCTCGCTCTCCAGCTGCGCCATGGCGATGCCGACTGTCGATTGCGGCAGCGCCAGGCTGGCGGCGATGCTTGCAATCGGCTGCGGGCCGAAGCCGGACAGGCGAGAACGCACGATTTCCACCAGCGCGGCGTCAAACGTCCAGGCCTCGCCGCCGTCACCCGTGTGGCTGGCCGGGACGGTCAGGTCGGGCGTGGCCTGCGCCGCGGGGTAGGCGGCGCGCACGCAATCGAGCCGCTCGAGCGCCACCCAGAAGTCGACGCCGTCAGCTCGCAAGCGGGTGGCGCGGCCGGCGTCGGCCAGCTCGGCCAGCATTGCGCGCCAGCCGTCCTCGGGCGCGGCTTCCGCCTGCGTGATCAGGCACAGGGCCACCAGCGCCTCCTGCATTTCATCTAGCGTGCGCGGATGCGGCCAGGCTTCCTCGGCGACGCCGGCAATCGCGTCAAGGTCGAGCGCGCCCAGGTCGTCCGTCGATTCCGGATCGGTCCAGCGCCGCCGCATCACTGCTTGCGTACGGCGCTCTTCGAGCGGGGCGTCGTCGAGGAAGGCGTAGGGCCGCGCGTTGAGGATTTCCATCGACAGCGGCGACGGCGCCGGCAAATCGCGCGCCACCAGCGTGATGTCGCCCGCCTCGATCCGGCGCAGCAGCGCCAGCCAGCCTTCGCTGTCCATCGCCTCGTGCAGGCAGTCGTCGAGGGTCTGGTCGACCAGCGGATGGCGCGGTATGTCTCGCTCGCCGACGACGTTTTCCAGGCAGGCCGCCTGGTCGGGGAAGACGGCGGCCAGCAGATCGTCGCTCTTCATGCGCTGCAGTTGCGGCGCCACTTTACGCCCGCCGGAGAAGCGCGGCAGGGCCAGGGCGGTGGTGGCGTTCCAGCGCCAGCGCACGTTGAACAGCGGGGCGTCGAGCAGGGCCTGGATCAAGACGTGCTCGGCGCTGTTCGAGTTCAGATAGCGCCACACCTCGTCGAGGGCGAAACTGTGGGCTGTCGACAGCGACAGGATGATCGCGTCCTCGGTGGCGGCGGCCTGCAATTCAAAATTAAAACTGCGGCAGAAGCGTTTGCGCAAGGCCAGCCCCCAGGCGCGGTTGATGCGGCTGCCGAACGGCGAGTGAATTACCAGCTGCATGCCGCCGCTCTCGTCGAAGAAGCGCTCCATCACCAGCGTGGATTGGGTGGGCAGGCTGCCCAGTGCGGCGCGCGAGCGCGCCAGATACTCGGCGATCTGGCTGGCGGCGTCGATCGACAGGCCCAGGTGTTCGATCAGCCAGGCCACCGCGCGGTCGAGCGCCTCGGCGCCGTCGTCGGCGCCGGCCAGTTCGCGCTCGATCTCGCCACGCAGCCGCGCCACTCCCATCGACAGCTCGTCGCTGCGGCCGGGCGCTTCGCCCAGCCAGAACGGGATATTCGGCGCCGCGCCATGGGCGTCTTCCACCCGCACCTTGCCGGCGTCGACCTTCATGATGCGGTACGAAGTGTTCCCCAGCTGGAAAACGTCGCCCGCCAGGCTTTCGACGGCAAAATCCTCGTTGACGGTGCCCACCGAATGGCCTTGCGGCTCGAGCA
>JAQGNM010000412.1 GCA_028291845.1 Massilia sp.
TGTCGCTGATGGACGCTTTATTTGGCCTTCCGATGGAAGAAATCCTCGAACAGATTCCCGTCATCGACGAAGTCAAGGACGCGCTGGTCCACCGCACCGGCTTTTTCGGAGAGTTGCTGAAGCTGGCCGAATCGATCGAACAGATGGATGGCGACGATTTCGTGGTGCCGACGTTGAAGGAACTGGCAATCTCCAGTGACGAGCTAGTCGAATTCGAAGTGACGGCATTCTCCTGGAGCGACTCCGTCGCCAAATACGCGGTATAGATCAAACTAAAATGAGCAGCAGGGGGACTGGCACCAACGGTGCCTGTCCCATGCCTGAGCAGCCTGCAAAATGTCATGCAAGTGGTGACTTTTGTAATGGGCCAAAATCACTCGCGATAAGTAGACTCCATGGCATCGAAACTCTTGGATCGCCGCCATGGCAAACGTTCTACTGCAGGTTTCTAAACTAAGCAAATCCTACGGCGCCAGGCGCGCCGTCGATGACGTCAGCTTCAACGTCCACGCCGGCCAAACGGTCGGCCTGATCGGCCCGAACGGCGCCGGTAAATCGTCCACCGTCGGCATGATCGTCGGCTTGCTGCGCCCGGATGCCGGCGGCATCACTCTGAACGGCGCCGCAATCACACCCGGTCCATGCGCCGTAAAACGCCGGATCGGCTTCGTGCCGCAGGATCTGGCCCTGTACGACGACCTGCCGGCGCGCGACAACCTGCTGTTGTTTGCCGCCCTGTACGGCATCAAGGGTGTCGACGCCCGCCGCCGCTGCGACCAGGTGCTCGAACTGGTGCAGCTGCACGACCGCGCCGCCGACAAGCCATCGACCTTCTCGGGCGGCATGAAGCGGCGCCTGAACATCGCCGCCGCGCTGATGCACGATCCGGCCCTGCTGATTCTCGACGAGCCGACCGTCGGCGTCGACCCGCAAAGCCGCAACGCCATCTTCGACACCCTCGAGCAGCTCAAGCGCACGGGACGCTCGCTGATCTATACCAGCCACTACATGGAAGAGGTGGAGCGGCTGGCCGATCACATCGTCATCATCGATCACGGCAAGGTGCTGGCCGACGAGAGTCCGCAGGGGCTGCACCGGCGCCTGCCGGCGCAAGCGGCCCTGACGATCGAATTGGCCGACCCGGCGCCGGCGGCATGGTTCGACGCCATCAAGACGCTGCCCGGGGTCGGCGCCGTCAGCGCCAACGGCGTGCTGCTCGGGGTGCTGCTGCAGGACGGCGCGGCGGCGCTCGGCGTGATGGGCTACCTGCAGGCACAGGGCGCGCGCGCGCTGCATTTTGCCACCGCCCGCACCAAGCTGGAAGACATTTTCCTCAACCTCACCGGGCGCTCGCTGCGCGACTGACATGATGCTGATCCCCTTTATTGCGCTGGTCCGCAAGGACCTCAAACTGTTCCTCTCCGACCGCCGCGCCCTGTTGGTCAACCTGGTTCTGCCGATCGCCATCGCCACCTTTTTCGGTTACCTGTTCGGCGGTTCGGGACCTGCCAAAACCGGCGCCATCGACGTCGCCCTGGTGCAGCAGGACAGCGGCGCGATCGGCAAGCGCATCGGCGCCGCCTTGCAAGCCGACCCCAACCTGCACGTCACCGCGATGAGCGCGCAGGAGGCCCGTACCGCGGTGGGCAAGGGCAGCCAGAAGGCCGCCATCGTCATCCCGCAAGGCTTTGGCGAGGCGGCCGGCGCGGCCCTGTTCAATACTGGCGACAAGCCGCGCATCGACGTGCTCTACGATCCTTCGCAAAACGCCGTGCTGGCGATGGTCAAGGGTTTATTGACGCAGCAGGTGATGCAGATCGTCAGCGCCGAGATGTTCGGCGGCGCCGGCGGCCAGGCGCTCACCGACAAGACCCTCAAGACACTCGAGGCCAAGGCCGGCGCCGATCCCGCCAACGCCTCGCTGCGCGACTTTTTGGGCAGCCTGAAAACCTTCCAGGCCTCGCCGGCGGCGCACACCGCCGCCGGCGGCAAGGGCGCCGGCCTGTCGATGCCGTTCACCACCAACGAGCAGCAGGTGACCTCGGGCCCGCAGGAGGCCGGCTACAACGGCTATGCCCATTCATTCGCCGGCATGGGCGTGCAGTTCATCCTGTTCCTCGGCGTCGACATGGGCATCGGCATCCTGCTGGCGCGCCGCAGCGGCATTTTCAACCGCCTGCTGGCCGCGCCGATCGGCTTGAACACGGTGCTGCTGGCGCGCGCCGCCTCCGGCGCCGTGATCGCCTTCGTGCTGCTGTGCGTGATGTTCGCTTTTGCGATGGCGCTGTTCGGCGTGAAGATCGCCAACCCGGCCGGCTTCCTCGGCGTGGCGGTCTGCTTCGCGCTGCTGACCGCGAGCTTCGGTTTGCTGATCGCCGCTTTCGGCAAAACCCCGGAAGCGGCGCGCGGGATCGCCGTGTTCGCCACCTTGATCATGGTGATGCTGGGCGGCGCCTGGGTGCCGTCGTTCCTGTTCCCCGCCTGGGTGCAGACCCTCGGCCTGGCCGTGCCGACCCGCTGGGCCATCGACGGCCTCGACGCCATGACCTGGCGCGGCCTCGGTTTCGAGGCGGCGGCGATGGCGATGGCGGTGCAGCTGGGGTTTGCGGTGGTGTTCGCCGGCCTGGCGTTGTATAAATTCGGGCGTGATCGGCAGTGAAACCATCGAGGCGCCGGAACGCTGCCGCGCGGCGGGTTGCAACGTCGGCCTCCGAGGCGAAATATGATCTGAATCGGGTTTGCGTTCCCTCACAAATCATCCGGCTCTGCCGGTGATTTGTGCCTGACTGGCTTTGCGCCTCTAAGCCGGTGTTAACCTTGGCTTACCGACTAGTCCAAACAAAAGTAGGTTTTTACTTTTGTTTGATTTTTACAGATTCGGCGCCAGCCAAGTCTCGATCTGCGACTGTTCAATACCGCGGCGCGCGCTCATGTCGAGTACTTGGTCGGCGCCAATTTTGCCGACCACGAAATACTTCGAATCGGGATGCGCCAAATAAAAGCCTGAGACGGCGGCGCCGGGCGACATGGCGTACGATTCGGTCAGCTCGATGCCCACTTCCTGCGGCTGCAATACTTCCCACATGGCCGCCTTGACCGTGTGCTCGGGGCAGGCCGGATAGCCGGGCGCCGGGCGGATGCCCTGGTACTGCTCGGCGATCATCGCTTCGTTCGACAGCTTTTCATCAGGCGCATAACCCCACAAATCGGTCCGCACGCGCTCGTGCAGGTATTCGGCGAACGCTTCGGCCAGGCGGTCGGCCAGCGACTTCAACATGATCGACGAGTAGTCGTCGTGGGCGTCTTCAAAACGCTTTTCGTATTTTTCGATCCCCAGGCCGGTGGTGACGGCGAACATGCCGATGTAGTCCTGCACCCCCGACTCGCGCGGCGCAATGAAGTCCGCCAAACACTGGTTGGGCCGCTGCACGCCGTCGACCAGCGGCTTGACGCCTTGCTGGCGCAGGCCGTACCAGGTCAGCGCGACTTTTTCGCGCGTGTCGTCGGTGTAGACCTCGATGTCGTCGTCGCCCACCGTATTGGCAGGCAGCAGGGCGATGACGCCGTTGGCCGTCAGCCAGCGGCCTTCGATGATCTTTTTGAGCAGCGCCTGGCCTTCTTCAAATACCTTCGTGGCCGCTTCTCCCACCACCTCGTCGGTGAGGATGGCGGGGAAGGGGCCGGCCAGGTCCCAGGTCTGGAAGAACGGGCCCCAGTCGATGTAACGGGCCAGAGTCGCCAGGTCGACGTTCTTGATCTGGCGGCGGCCGATGAATTTTGGGCGCACCGGGGCGAAGTCGAGCTTGGTCTTGTTGGCGCGCGCCTGCGCCAGCGGCAGGATCGGCAGCGCCTTTTTATTCGCGTGCTGCTGGCGGATTCTCTCGTAATCGACGGCGATGTCGTCGATGTACTGGTCGCGCGTTTCCGGCGTCAATAAAGCCTGGGCCACCGACACCGAGCGCGAAGCGTCCGGCACGTACACCACCGGGCCCTCGTAGTTGTGGGCGATTTTTACCGCCGTGTGGGCGCGGCTGGTAGTGGCGCCGCCGATCAGCAGGGGGATCTTCAGCATGCGGAAATGGGGATCGCGCTGCATCTCGCGCGCCACGTGGGCCATCTCTTCGAGCGACGGCGTGATCAGGCCTGACAGGCCGACCATGTCGGCGTTTTCGACTTTTGCGCGGGCGAGGATCTCGGAGCAGGGCACCATCACGCCCATGTTCACCACTTCGAAGTTATTACATTGCAGGACCACCGAGACGATGTTCTTGCCGATGTCGTGAACGTCGCCCTTGACCGTGGCGATGACGATTTTGCCCTTCGGCTTGGCGACAATCCCCGTTCTCTTTTCTTCGAGGAGCTTTTCTTCCTCGATGAAGGGAATCAGGTGGGCCACCGCCTGCTTCATCACGCGCGCCGACTTGACCACCTGCGGCAAAAACATCTTGCCTTGTCCGAACAGGTCGCCGACCACGTTCATGCCGTCCATCAGCGGACCCTCGATGACGTGAATCGGCCGGCCGCCATTATCCAGCAGTTCCTGGCGCGCTTCCTCGGTGTCTTCGACGATCCACTGGGTGATGCCGTGCACCAGCGCGTGCGACAGGCGCTGCTGCACCGTGCCTTCGCGCCAGGCCAGGTTCTGGGTTTCCTGCTTGCCGCCCGCTTTCAGGCTGCCGGCGATCTCGATCATGCGCTCGGTGGCGTCTTCGCGGCGGTTCAGCACCACGTCCTCGGTACGCTCGCGCAGCTCGGCCGGAATGTCGTCGTAGACGCCCATCATGCCGGCGTTGACGATTCCCATCGTCATGCCGGCCTTGATCGCGTGGTACAGGAACACGGTGTGGATCGCTTCGCGCGCCGGGTCG
>JAQGNM010000431.1 GCA_028291845.1 Massilia sp.
TTTCGCGCGGCGCCGACTTGACGTCCCCCTACGCCGCCGGCGATCAGGTGCTGGTGTTTACCGGCGCCATGGATTACTGGCCGAACATCGACGCCGTCAGCTGGTTTGCCGCCGAGGTGCTGCCCAAGTTGCGCCAGCGCATCCCGCAGCTGCAGTTTTATATCGTCGGCGCCCGTCCCGCAGCGGCGGTGCAGGCGCTGGCCAAGCTCGAAGGCGTGCACGTCACCGGCACCGTGCCCGACGTGCGCCCCTATATCGCCTTTGCGCAAGTGGCGGTGGCGCCCCTGCGCATCGCCCGCGGCATCCAGAATAAAGTGCTGGAAGCAATGTCGATGGCCACCCCGGTGGTCGCCTCGAGCGAAGCGCTCGAAGGCATCGACGCCGTCCATGGCACCGAGGTGATCCGCGCCGATGGCGCGGCCGCCTTCGAAGACATCATCGCCGCACTGTTCGGCCCTGACGCCCACACCCGCGCCGCCATCGGCGCCGCCGCCCGCGCCCGTGTCGAGCAACGTTACAGCTGGTCCAGCAACCTGGCCCGGCTGGAAGAGAAAATCGAAGTCAAGGTTGACCTTGAAGAAAGAACGGCATGTTAGACACGACGCTCCCGCAGCCGCGCACGTATCAACCGCCTTCATGGGGCTTCCTGCTGCCCTTGATGGTGCCGCTGCTGGCCTTGTTCGCCCTGTACTTCAGCACCGCCAAGTCGATCGTGTCGATCTGGGACAGCTCCGACACGTTTACCCACGGCTACATCATTTTGCCGATCAGCATCTGGCTGATCTGGCGCCGCCGCGGCAATTTCTTTGCCTATCCACCGACCCCGTACTGGCCCGCCGTGGCCGGCCTGGCTTTGCTGGGCGCGGCCTGGCTGGTGGCGCGCCAGGCCGACGTGCAGGTGGTGTCGCAATACGCTTTCGTGATGATGTTTCCGATGGCCGCGCTGGCCTTGTTCGGCGTGCGGCTGGCGAAATCGTTTACCTTTCCCCTGCTGTTCCTGCTGTTCGCGGTCCCCTTCGGCGAAGTGTTTGTCGATCCCCTGATCAATTTCACCGCGGACTTCACGGTGGCCGCCGTGCGCGCCACCGGCATCCCCCTGCTGCGCAACGGCACCCGCTTTGAAATCCCCACCGGCAGCTGGTCGGTGGTGACCGCCTGCAGCGGCGTGCGCTATCTGATCTCGTCGGTCACCATCGGCTGCCTGTACGCCTATCTGACCTACGCCTCGACCAGGAAGCGCATCATCTGCATCTTGCTGGCGATCATCGTGCCGATCATCGCCAATGGCTTGCGCGCTTACATGATCGTCATGATCGGCCACCTGTCCGGCATGGAACTGGCCACCGGCGTCGACCACATCGTCTACGGCTGGCTGTTCTTCGGCCTGGTGATGTTCATCATGTTTTGGATCGGCAACCGCTGGCGCGAAGACGAAGCCGTCACGCCGGTGCCGGTCGATGTGGGCGCCGCCGGCGCCGCGGCGAACGCCGCGCGCCGCCAGCGCATGCTGCCCGCCGTGATCGGCGTGCTGCTGGTGACGGCCATGTGGCCGGCGCTGTCGGCCTGGTTCGCCCAGGCCAATTACCGCAGCGCCCCGGCCCGGCTCGACCCGGTCGCCGTCAGCGCCCCGGCGGTGGCACCGTTCAACAATTGGAAACCGGCTTTCATGACCCCGGATGCCAGCTGGAATGCCGTTACCCGCGCCACGCCCGATGGCGTGCCGGTACTTGCCAATGTGCTGTTCTATCACAACCAGAAATCGGGCAAGCTGCTGATCAGCTCCAGCAACATGCTGGCTGAAGAAGAGGATGCCTACCACGCCATCGGCGCCGGCCTGCAAAGCGTCACCATGGGCGGCGCCCCGCTGGTGGTGCGCGAAACGCGCATGTCGGGGCCCTCGGGCACTTTCCTGGTCTGGCAGTGGTACTGGATCGACGGTCACAGAACGGCCAGCTCGATCAAGGGCAAGCTGCTGCAGGCGCGCTCGAAACTGATGTTGCGCGGCGACGGCGGCGGCGCCATCCTGCTGGCCGCCCCGTATCTCGACAACAACAGCGACAAGGCCCGCGCCGCCCTGCGCGAGTACGTTGCCGCCAACGGCATGGCCATCGAACGCTCCATCGAGGCGGCCAATGCCCGCTAGCGCGACCAATGCGAGCGACCCGCGCCCGCTGGTAGTGCATCTGACGTATGCATTCAACGTGGGCGGGCTGGAAACACTATTGGTCGAGTGCATCAACCGCATGCCGGCCGAACGCTACCGCCATGCGCTGGTATGTCTCACCGACATTTCCACCTTTGCCGAGCGCATTTCCCAACCCGATGTCGAACTGATCGCCCTGCACAAGCCGCCCGGCAACAGCCTGGGCATTCACCTGCAGCTGTATAAACACCTGCGCCGCCTGCGCCCGGCCATCCTGCACACGTATAACCTGGCGGCCTTTGAATACAATTTCACGGCGGCGCTGGCCGGCGTGCCGGTGCGCATCCACGCCGAGCACGGCCGCGATGCCAGCGATCCGCACGGCCTCAATGCCAAGCACAACGCCCTGCGCCGCATGCTGGCGCCATGGGTCGACTGTTTTGTCGCCGTCTCCGACGATTTGCAGCGCTGGCTGGGCGAGGTGGTGCGCATCGCCCCATCGCGCACCAGACTGATCAAGAACGGCGTCGACACCGCGCAGTTCAGCAGCGCCGTGCCGGCGGCCAAGCCGTCGCCGTGGGGGCACGATGCCATCGTCATCGGCACCGTCTCGCGCATCCAGGACGTCAAGAATCACCGCACCCTGGTCGACGCCTTTATCGCCTTGCGCGCCAGCCGTCCCGATCTGGCGCCCCGCCTGCGCCTGTCGAT
>JAQGNM010000451.1 GCA_028291845.1 Massilia sp.
CCGTGCTGGCAGCCTTGACCCACCGCGACCGCAGCGGTGAAGGCCAGCACATCGACATGGCCCTGCTCGACACCCAGGTGGCGATGCTGGCCAATATGGCCAGCAATTTCCACACCACCGGCGTGGCGCCCAAACGCTTCGGCAATGCGCACGCCAACATCGTGCCCTATCAAACCTTTGCCTGCCTGGACGGCCACATCATCGTCGCCACCGGCAACGACAGTCAGTACGTGAAATTCGTCGAGGCGGGCGGCTGCGCGGAACTGGCGCTCGATACACGTTTTACCAGCAATCCGCTGCGGGTGAAAAACCGCGCCGTGCTGGTGCCGCTTTTGGCGGCGATGGTGGCGCGTTTGACGCGTGACGACTGGATCGCCCGGCTGGAGGCGGTCGGCGTGCCGTGCGGTCCGATCAACGACATCGCCGACGTGTTCGACAACGAGCAAGTCATCGCGCGCGGCATCGCGGTCGACCTGCCCCACCCGACGGCCGGCAAGGTGACCCTGGTCAGGAGTCCGATGAAGATGTCGGCCACGCCGGTGGGGGCGTTGAGCGCGCCGCCGCTGCTGGGCCAGCATACCGACGAGGTGTTGCGGGAGCTGCTGGGGCGCAGCGAGGAAGAGATCGCCGACTTGCGGCGGCGCGGCGTGGTGTGAGTCCGTGAGTCCGTGAGTCCGCACGGCAATTGACCTAAGGCAAAGCGCACGCCGCCGGAGCGGCCATCCTTGATGGTTTCCTATTTTCGCATTTTCCCATTTGCCAGGAGCCGCCATGCGCACACCATCGCCCAATTCTTCCCGACAGATTCTCATCTTCGGGCTCGGTCTGTGGAGCGGCGCCGTCGGCATGGCGGCCTGGCTGATGGTGTTTGGCTGGCCCCTGAAATAAGCCGAGAGGCCCCATGAAAAAAGGCCGGCTCCGCCAGGCGCCGGCCCCGGTCCGCCGCGCGCTTTAATGCAACTGGTGCTTGAGCTGCGACAGCTCGGCATGCACTTTCGACACCGCCGTTTCGAGTTGCGTCGATATGTGGTCGTCGCTGCGGCTCATGCGCTTGGCTTCGTCGCCCATGTCCTCGAGCTTGTCGATGCATTCGACGATGCGCGACGGCTCGCTGCCGCGGATGATGGCGTCGGCCGATGCCGCTTCGTCGGCCATTTTATGCAGGTACTCGCGCAATGGCGGCGAACTGTCGCTGGCCCGTTCGGCATCCTCGATGGTGCGGCGGATATTGGTAAAACGTCGCTGGATTTCGCTGGCTTGTAACATGATGAGGCTCCTTGATCAGAGAGCCGTCCGCGTTTGCTTGCTACCCGGTGTGTCGTCCTGGACGGCTTCGGCGCATACCGTCCGCGCAAGTATGCGCTTCCGCCCGCACGGGCAGCGCACGCTCAGGCGACCGGCGTGAACACGGTCGGCGTCAGCGGCGCCAGACCGCGCAGGCGCAGGCCGATCAGGAAGCTCAGCGCCAGGATGGAACCGAGCAGTCCCACCACGCCGGCCCAGCCGGCCGCGCTCCAGAGGATGCCTGCCACCGAGCCCACCACGCTCGAGCCCAGGTAATAAAACAGCAAATAGATGGCGGAGGCGAGCGCCTTCGGCTCCTGCGCGCGCCGGCCGACCCAGCTGCTGGCCACCGAGTGCGAGGCAAAAAAGCCGAAGGTGAACAAGCCGATGCCGGGCACGATCAGCCAGGGCGAGCCGGCCAGGGTCAGCAGCAAGCCGGACAGCATCACCGCCATCACCATCCACAGCACGTTACGACGGCCGAGCCGGTCGGCCAGGCGGCCGGCCCACACCGAACTGAAAATGCCGAGCAGGTACATCCCCGACAGCATGCCGACCCCGCTCTGGCGCCAGCCGAACTCGCTGCCGAGCATGCGAAAACCGATGAAGTTGTACAGGCTGACGAAGCAGCCCATCAGTAAGAACGCCAGGGCGAACAGCCATGGCAGGCCGGGGTCGGCAAGGTGCTGCCGGACCCCCGCCATCAGCGCGGCCAGGCCGCGCTGTCCCTGCCGAAAATTTTGCGAGGGCGGCAAGCTGCGGCGAAATTCCCACGCCGCATACAAGCCGGCCGCGCCGATGCCCGCCAGCGCAAAGCGCCACGAGTAAAAATCGCTGATGACGGAGGTCAGCACGCGCCCCAGCATGCCGCCGAAGGCGCTGCCGCCGATATACAGCCCCATCGACAAGCCCAGCGAGGTCGGCTCGATCTCTTCGCCGAGATACGCCATGGCGATCGACGGCATGCCGCCCAGCGCCACCCCGAGCAGCGCGCGCAGCACCAGCAGTTGCGGATACGTGTGGGCAAACGCGCAGGCCAGGGTCAGAATGGCGCCGCCGAGCATGGCGCCCACCATCATCGGCGTGCGGCCGATACGGTCGGAAAGAATCGACGACAGCACCAGCGAGATGGCCAGGGCGGCGGTCGACACCGACAGCGACAGGCTGCTCTGCGCCGGGGTCAAGGCGAACTCGCGCGCCATCAGCGGCATCAGCGGCTGCACGCAATACAGCAGCGCGAAGGTGGAAAAGCCGCCGAACACCATCGCGCGATTGATGCGTTTGAAGGCGGGACTGCCGGCGTGGACGCTCATGAGGACATCGCTCGAAAATAAAGAACCATCTTAGGATTGTGCTGTAATACTGTCCAATATATATTTATCGCTTCTATCATACTTAAAATAGATTATGGAACTTCGGCAACTCCGTTACTTTATCGCCGTCGCCGAAGAGCTGCATTTCACCCGTGCGGCAGCGCGCCTGCACATCGGCCAGCCGCCGCTCAGCCACGCGATCCAGAGCCTGGAAGGCGATCTGGGCGTGCAGCTGTTCGAACGCACCAAGCGCTGGGTGCGCCTGACCGAGGCCGGCAAGCTGCTGCTGGTGGACGCGCGCCGCATTCTGCTGCAAGTTGAGCAGGCCGGCGACACCGCGCGCCGGGCCGAACGCGGCGAAGCGGGCGAGCTGCG
>JAQGNM010000460.1 GCA_028291845.1 Massilia sp.
TCCTCGAACTCGTTGGAGGCGAGGATGCCGTAGAAATAACCATGGCCGAATTCATGGATGGTGACGCCATCGAGCAGGTAGCGGTTGAAGGTGCCGGGACTGACGTCGCGATAGCTCTCGGCGGTGAAGAAGGTCGGGTATTCCATGCCGGCCGCTTCGTCGGCGTTATGCGGCGGCAGCACCACCGTCACGGTTTTATACGGATACGGTCCCAGCGTTTTGGAAAAATACGTCAGCGCGTCCTTGGCCGCCTGCAGCGCCGGCGCCGCGCTGGAAGCAAATTCCGGCGGATACAGCACCGTCAGTTTGACCGGCCCACTGCCCGGCCCCGACCAGCTTCCCAGCAGGGGCGGCGCCGTGCGGCGGTCGGCGCTGAAGGCGAAGTCGTGGACGTCACCCTGCACGAAGCGGCGCGTGGTCCAGCCGTTTTTTTCGACCGCTTCTCCCACTTGCTCGCCGGTGGCGCCCACCGTGTATTCCTTCGGGGTGGTGATGCGCACGTCGTAGCTGCCGAAGTCGGCAAAGAACTCCGAACTGGCGTGAAATTCATGGACGTTCCAGCGCGGCGCGGTGGCGCCGCGCTCGCCCGGCAGTTCGAGCACGCCGATCTTCGGGAACCACTGGCCGACCAGGTGAAAGCTGTCGTAGTAGCCGGTGCGCGAAATCAGGCGCGGCAGCTGGGTCAGGAAATCGATGTCGAGGGTGGTGGAGGCGCCGCCCGCCACCGGCGCCGGCAAGTCCAGCCGCACCACCGTGTGGTCCTGGGCCGGGCCGTTATCGGGATGGACGAAGCTCCAGTCGACCTGTTTGCCGCCTTGCGCCACCCGCTGCATGGCGATGTGGCCCCATTCGCCATCCTTGACGTCGCGCGCCGGGCGGCCGTCGCCGCCGCGCCGGCGCTGCTCGCTGAAAAACGTCGTGCCGGCGTGCTCGAAGGCGTTCATGTACAGGTGCAGGTAGACGCTGCGCACCGCTTGCGTGCCGCGGTTGCGCCAGGTCAGCTGCTGGCGCCCGGCCACGGTGTGCTTGACGGGATCGAGGGTGGCGTCGATGCGGTAGTCGGCCACGCGGTCGGACAGGGTGGCTTCGCTGCCGCTGCGCGGTCCGCCCCAGGCGTTCGGCGCGCTCGGCACGCTGACGGCGGCGGCATCGGCGCGCGCCAGGGCGATGCCGCTGTCGATGTCGGGCGCTGCGATGGGCACCACCCGCACACCCTCGGCCTGGGCCAGCAACACCGCGCCCGAACCGCTTCCCAGCAACAGGGCGCCGGCCAGCGCGGCGGTGACGAACTTGGACATGCGAGCTCCGCTCTGATTGATCAGCAGCCACTATAGCGAGCTTGCTGCAAGTTTGCCAACACGCCGGCGTGTTGGGCCGACCTGCGCCAGCTTGCGCTTATAATAACGGCGTTTTGGTGCCCGCCGGCGTGATCACGCCGGCAGTTAAACGGGAAACACCAGGCCCAGGCAAGCCGCTTCTTGCCGGCCTCACGTGTGCTGCCCCCGCAACGGTCAACCAGCGTCGCCCGGACTACGGTCCCGAACGACAGCCGCCTCGAATACCACCACGCGCCGTCCGGCGTGGGAAGGTGGGGCGGTGATGCAGGTGAGCCCGGATACCGGCCAAACAGGGGAGGGCGCTCGCGTACGAAGATTCATACGTAGGCGCCTTCATTGAATCCGGCTTGCGGGGACGCATGGCCGAGACTTTATTTCAAGATTGCCGCCATCATGTTTTCGACTGTTTCCAAGCGTTCGCACGCTGTCCGCCCGCTCGTCCTTGCCGCCATCGTCTCGAGCTGCTTCGCCCATGCTGCTCACGCCCAAAGCGCCATCGCCGCCACCGACCTCCCCACCGTGCTGGTGACCGGTTCGCGCTTTGCCAATCCCGTAGCGCTGGCCCCGATCGGCGCCACCGTCATCAGCGCCGAGGATATCCGCCGCGCCGGCGCCACCGACGTCAACCAGGCCATCCGCAAGGTCGGCGGCGTGTTCGGCCGCCAGAGCCTGGACGCCAGCCCCGACTTCTCGCTCGACCTGCGCGGCTTCGGCAGCAACAGCGCGCAAAACATGGTGGTGCTGGTGGACGGCGTGCGCCTCTCGGAAAACGAATTGTCCAATCCGGTGTTGTCGACCATCCCCATCGACACTGTCGAGCGCATCGAGATCGTCCGCGGCGGCAGCAGCGTGCTGTATGGCGACGGCGCTACCGGCGGCGTGATCCAGATCGTCACCAAGCGGGGCGGCGCGGACCAGGCCACCCGCGGCTCGCTCAGCCTGGAGGCCGGCACACTGCGTTCGCACGACGCCCGCGCCTCCGTGGCCGGCAGTTTCAATGGCTTCAATCTCGACGCCGCCATCGACAATCAAGCCACCGACAACAGCCGCGCCAACAGCCGCTTCCAGGGCACCTCGTTCAGCGGCGGCGCGCAGTACGCCCTCGGCGCCGGCCGCATCGGCCTGCGCGTCGACAGCGCGCGCCAGAAATCGCGCTTTCCCGGCTCGCTCACGCAAGCCCAGTTCGACGCCGATGCCGACCAGAGCTTGACGCCCAACGACTTCGGCTCGCTCGACTCCGACCGCATCAGCGCCTTTGCCGAGCAGCGCTTCGGCGCCTTTGACGCCGCCGCCGAACTGTCCTACCGCGAAAAAACCGTCAAGGCCCATTACGTCTCCGACTTCGGCTTCGGCCCCTCGATCTCGGACTCGCAGTACGACACCGAGCAAACCCAGTTCTCGCCGCGCCTGCGCCACCGCGCGCAATACGGCACGGTCAACAATGAACTGGTCGGCGGCATCGACCTGCTGCGCTGGAAGCGCACCACCCGGTCCGACTTCTCGGCCGCCGACGCCCGCCAGGATTCCAAGGCGTTTTATGTGCGCGACGAATTGCGTTTCGGCGCCGCCGGACAGGGCCAGGGCCAAGGCCAGGGCCGCATCGCGCTGGGCGCGCGCCACGAAACCTTCGACAAGGATTACAGCGACGCGCTGGCGTTCCCGCTGCCGGCAAACGACCACAGCTCGCAGTCGCTGCGCGCCTGGGACCTGCAGGGCAGCTACGCCGTGCTGCCGGCGCTGACGGTGCACGCCAAGGCCGGCCAGAGCTACCGCCTGGCCACCGCCGACGAAAACAGTTTCAGGTCGTCGAGCGCGATCCTTCAGCCGCAAACCTCGCACGATCTGGAGCTCGGCGCAACCTGGGCGCAGGCCGGCAACCAGTTGAGCGCCCGCGTGTTCCGCCACCGCCTGGTCAACGAGATTTATTACGACCCGACCATCTTCGTCAACGGCTTCGCCGGCGCCAATACCAACCTCGATCCCACCGAGCGCCGCGGCGTCGAAATCGACGGCCAATGGCGCCTGGCCGCCGACTGGACGGTGAGCGCCCACGCCCAGCATCTGAAGGCGACTTTCACCGAAGGCGTCAACAGCGGCCGCAGCTTGACCCTGGTGCCGAAAAACGTCGTCAGCGCGAGACTCGGCTGGTCGCCGGCGTCCGGCTCGTCGGCCGACCTCGGCGCACAGTGGGTCGACAGCCAGCGTTTCGGCAGCGATTTCGCCAACAGCTGCACCGCGCTGATCCCGTCGCACACCACCTTCGATGGCCGGGTGGCGCAGCGGGTCGGCAAATGGGAGTTCGCCCTGGCCGGCACCAACCTGGCCGACAAACAGTTCTACAGCAACGCCTTCAGCTGCCGCGCCGGCATTTATCCGGAAAACGGCCGCCAGCTGAAGCTGTCGGCGCGCTATGATTTTTAAGTGCGCATTGGCGATGCTGATGTTGGCGCTGCCTTTGAGCGCCAGCGCCGCCGTCACTGTCGTCGACGACGCCGGCAACCGCGTCACCCTCGATGCGCCCGCCAGGCGGGTGATCGCCATGGCGCCGCACATTACCGAGCTGCTGTTTGCCGCCGGCGGCGGCGGCGCCGTGGTGGGCGCGATGAATTACAGCGATTTTCCGCCAGCAGCCAAAAAGCTGCCGCTGGTCGGCAGCGACGCCCAGATCGACCTCGAGCGGGTGATCGCCCTCAAGCCGGACCTGCTGGTGGTCTGGCAGAGCGGCAACACGGCGCGCCAGCTGGAACAGTTGAAGGCGCTCGGCATCCCGCTGTTCTACAGCGAGCCGCGCGCGCTCGGCGAGGTCGCCACCAGCATCGAGCGCCTCGGCGCCCTGATGGGCACCACGCCGGCGGCCGCCCGCGAAGCGGCCGGCTACCGCGCCGCCATCGCCCGCCTCAAGGCGCAGTACGGCGCGCGCCCGCCGGTGCGGGTGTTTTACCAGGTGTGGGACAAGCCGATTTATACGCTCAGCGACAAGCACATCATCGGCGACGCCATTGCCCTGTGCGGCGGCGTCAACGTGTTTGGCGGCATGAAAGTGGCGGCGCCCGCGGTCGGCATCGAAGCGGTGCTGCAGGAAAATCCGGAAGCGATCTTCGGCAGCGAGCAGCACAATCCGCAAGATACCGGCATCGGCATGTGGCTGCCCTATAAACGCCTGCTGGCGGTGGAGCGCGGCAACCTGTTTCGTCTCGAGGGCGTGCTGCTGACGCGGCCCGGCCCGCGCCTGGCGCTGGGCGCGGCGCAGTTGTGCGAAAAGATCGAGCTGGCGCGCACGCGCCGGCCGCATTCTTAAGCAAGCATTAAATCCGTAAGCAATTGCAATAATCCGGTCCGAGCGCCGATTGGCTTGTCAAAAAAGTGGTAATCTCGCGTCGTTCGTCGACCTCATATAGATAAGGACTTCCATGCCGTCTCTGCGTTTGTTAGTTGCCGCCCTCGGCCTTGTTGCCACCACCGCGTTTGCCTCGCCCGCCGACCCGAAACTCGGTATCGATTACGTCGCCCTGGCCACGCCGCAGCCGGCCCAGGCAGTCGGCAAGAAAGTCGAAGTCATCGAATTTTTCATGTACCACTGCCCTCACTGCAATGTGCTGGAACCTACGCTGGCCGAATGGGTCAAAAAGAACGCTGACAAGGTCAATTTCAAACGCGTGCACATGCCCTACCGTGGCGCCAACGATCCGGAAGCGCATCTGTACCTGACTCTCGAAGCGATGGGCAAGCTGGAAGAAATGCATCCGAAAGCCTTCAAGGCCATGCACGTCGACCGGGTCAACCTGGGCAATGAGCAGATCGCCCAGGATTGGGTGGTCAAGAACGGCATCGACAAGGCGAAGTTCATGGATGCGTGGAATTCCTTCGGCGTCATGACCAAGCTCAAACGACTGCCCGCCGTCATCGGCGCGTATTCGGTGAACTCGGTGCCGACCCTGATCATCGATGGCCGCCTGATGACCTCGCCGTCGGTGGTCGATGCCGGCAACAAGGGCATGAACGAAGCGGCGCTGTCGAAAGCCACCATCGAAGTGGTCGACAACCTGGTGAAGAAAGTGGCAGCAACGAAATGAATGAGAAGGAAGGCAAGCTCCTGAAAATCTACGACGGCTCGGCGCCGGTCGAAGAGGACTTGTTCGAGCGCAGTTATGTCAACCACCTGGCGTGGACCCTGGCGGTGCTGTTCGGCGCCCTGACGATCTGGCTGTCGATCGCCCTGGTCAATGCCGAAAACCAGCGAAACGCCCTGGCCACCAACCAGTGCGCCGATCCGCTCTTCAAGGGCGAGGTCGACAAGAAGTGCCTGGTGGTGGTGCACTCGCGCGAACACTGGTGGCAGCACTGGTGGTATGGGGTGACGCATGTCTACCAGAGCAATCTGACGTACACGCCGTATGGCGTAATGCCGGCGAAGCCGGGCGCCGCGCCGCAGACGCCGGCGAAATAAACCCGGCGCGTGCCGGCGCTTTACATCGACTCCGCTTTGGCGGAGTTTTTTTTAACAGGCGCACCGGCAACGTCACCGGCGAGCGCAGCTGACGATCAAGCGCTCGCCGGCAGCGTAATCGTAAAACGGGCGCCATCGAGTGGCGAGCTGTCGGCCCGGATGCTGCCGCCGTGTAGCGCGAGCGCCCTCTGCGCGATCGCCAGTCCCAGTCCGAAGCCGCCGGTGGCGCGATCGCGGCTGCGGTCGAGGCGGTAAAACGGCTCGAAAATGTGCTCGCGCTCGGCCTCGGGAATGCCGGGGCCGTCGTCGTCGATGACGATTTCCACCTGGTCTGCCACGCTGCGCGCCGTGATGCGCACTGTGATAATTATGCGCGATCGTGCATACTTTTTCGCATTGCGCAGCACAATGTCGAGCGCGCTCGCCAGCAGGCGGCGGTCGCCCGTGATGTGGTCCGGCGCCGCGGTCAAATCGAGAGTGCAGGGAAAGTCGAGCTGCT
>JAQGNM010000505.1 GCA_028291845.1 Massilia sp.
ACATGTCAAAATTAACGTCCGTGTAATTTTAGGACTACACGCACTATGCCGGTGCGCCGATCCGCCATGGATGACCCCGGCCTCATAATGGCGCATCGATTTTATTGATAGCGCACATCATGTCCACAGCTTATCTCGACTTTCCTTCCACTCCCAGCCGTCCTGCCGCCAGCGGTACTGCCGGCACTGTGCCTATGCCGGGCGTGGCCGCCGCCAATAGCGGCGCCAGCCTGCCGGCGGCAATGCCGGTGCGCGACTTGTATGTGGCGCTGCGGGACCGCCATGAACAGGCGCGCTCCGACGGCGCCGCCTGGCTGCGCCAGCAAATCGAGGCGGCGCGTCCGCTTGGCGACAATTTGCCCGACGACATCGCCGATCTGGACGACTGGATCGTGCAGCACACCGAACAGGTCGGCGTCGATTACCGCGCCTACCTGGCCGAGCGCAAGGCGGGAGCGCCGCGGCGCTATTTTCCAACCCGCTCGCATGCCCTGCATTTTCTCAAGGCGGTCGGTCCGACCAAACTGGTCGACGGCGCCTGGCTGTACGGCATCCTGGCGCACTGGCGCGACCCGCGTTTTCTTGGCCTGATCCGCACTTACCTGGAAGAGTTGGGCGATGGCGTGCCGGCCAAAAATCACGTGGCCTTGTTTCAAAAGCTGCTCAAAACGCATTCGATCGACGACTGGCAGGGCCTGGACGACAGCCATTTCGTGCAAGGCGCGATCCAGCTGGCGCTGGCCCACAACGCCGCCGAGTTTTTGCCGGAAGTGATAGGTTTTAATCTTGGCTACGAGCAGTTGCCGCTGCATTTGCTAATCTGCGGCTATGAGCTCAACGAACTGGGCATCGATCCCATGTATTTCACCTTGCACGTGACGATCGACAATGCTGACTGCGGCCATGCGCGCAAGGCGGCCCAGTCGGTTGCCGAACTGATGCCGCAACTGGGCGACCGCGCCGATTTCGCGCGCCGCATCCGCGACGGCTACCGCCTCAACGACCTCGGCGCGAGCACCCTGTCGGTAATCGACGGTTTCGATCTGGACGACGAATTGATCGCCATCATGATTTCCAAGAGCCAGTATGGGCAAAACATGCATTCGGACTTTTGCCGCGTGGGCGGACGCTCGATCAACGACTGGCTGTCGACACCATCGGACATGCCGGCCATGCTGGCGGCGCTGGTCAAGGCCGGCTGGATCGAGCGCGGCCAGCCGGCCGAGCAAAGCCGTTTCTGGCGCCTGATCCAGGGCCCGAACGCCACCATGTTCGGCGTGTTCAGCGATTACGAGCAGCAAGTGCTGCGCGACTGGATCGAGAGCGATCAAGTGGCGCCGGCGCGCATGGTGTCGCATCGTTCGCAATTGCGCGCGCTCGACCAGCTGGCCGAGCACAAGGAGCGGCCGGCGGCGCCGCGCGGGATTTTGCGCAACACCGTCAACGGCGTCGGCAACGGCGCCGGCGACGGCCCGGCCGGTGAGCTGCATTTGCTCGAACAGCAGATCGCCGAAATGCCCAGCAAGGACGAGGCGATGGAAGCGCTGCGCCTGCTCATGGCCCCCCACTTGCACGCCAATCCGGTCGGCCTGATGGCCACCCGCCTGTTCGGCCGCTTGCTTGCCGTGTAGAGGAGCGCGCGCGGGGTGTCGTGCGGTGGCTTGGAGCGAGAGCGGTGAATGTTACATTGCGGATAAGCATGAAGAAACAACTAGATTCTTCAAGGCACCGGCGTTTACAATGTAACATCGCGCCATCGTATCGTTCCTGGGAGTTCGCATGTCAAGCTTGGCCACACCGCAAACTGTTTCCTTGCTATTGATCGACGATCACGAGTTGTTCCGATTCGGCGTCAAGGCGTTCATGCAGCCGCATCCACACATCGAGGTGGTGGGCGAGGCGGCAGATGGCGCCACCGGGCTGGTGATGGCGCGCCAGTTCCAGCCCGCGGTAATCCTGCTCGACCTGCAGTTGCCCGACATGAGCGGCTTGCAGATGCTGGCGCAGTTGCGGCGCGACTGCCCGCAGTCGGCCATCCTGATGCTCACCAGTTCGGACGACGCCGCCGACCTGGCCGAAGCGCTGCGCGGCGGCGCCTGCGGCTACCTGCTCAAAAGCGCCGACGCCGACTTCCTGGTGCGCGCCGTCGGCCGCGCTGCGGCCGGCGAAGTGATCGTCGCCGAGTCGATGACCTCGAAACTGGTCCAGCAACTGCGCGTTCCGAACCCCGCCGCGGCCGACCTGGCCAGCCTGACCCCCCGCGAAAAACAAATCCTGCGCCGCCTGGCCCACGGCGAAAGCAACAAAGTCATCGCCCGCACCCTGTCGCTCGCCGAAAACACCGTCAAAATCCACGTCCAGCACGTCCTGCGCAAGCTGTCGCTGAGCAGCCGCGTGCAGGCGGCGGTGTTTGCGGTGGAAAACTCCGCGGCCCTCGGAGAGTAATCAAACAAAAGTGAAAACCTACTTTTGTTTGGCCTGATCAGTAACCCAAGGTTAAAAACGGCTTAGAAGCGCAAAGCCAGTCAGGCAAAAATTCACCGGCAGAGCCGGATGATTTTTGGGGAGACGCAAACCCGATTCAGATCATAGTTCGCCTCGATGATGGGCGGCGCAAGTAGGCATAGCGCTACGGCGCTATGTTCCTTGCTGCGAAAAATTTCGACACCTTTTATCTTCAAGGACTTTTTAATTCGGCGCGCTAGCGCTCGCGATGAATGCGTGCGCGTAGCTCTCCAGTCAATGCAGAAACACTGGTGATTTGCAACGGGCCGCTATCGATTCCTTGCATGATGCGAACGTATAATTCATTTTCCGCATCATTCTCAGGACCCCGTGGACCGGTTTCGCTTGGCGCGAGGAATTTCGGCGGTACTGTTTTGGTGGCGGAAGGCATGGTGAAATTATGGTCGTTATTGGTATCGATCCAAGATAGCACCATCACCAGGCCGGCACGATTTGCTGCTTTCGATGTGGCCCAATATCGGAGTCACAGATACCAAGAAAAACGCAATAAAAACTTGCCCACCTAATCGTCCGTCATCGCGGCGAACCCCGATCTGACTCGGGTTTGGGTCGCCTCAAAAATCATCCGGCTCTGCCGGTGAATTTTTGTCTGACTGGCTTTGCGCCTGTAAGCTGGTTTTAACCTTGTTTTACTGACTAGTCCCAAACAAAAGTAGGTTTTCACTTTTGTTTGATTAGATTATGTAGTGCCTCCGCCCTAAACGGTTTCGACAAGTAATCGTCCATCCCGCCGGCGATGCATTTTTCGCGGTCGCCTTCGAAGGCGTTGGCGGTCATGGCGATGATCAGCGAGCGCGGGGCGCCGGCCTGTTCGCGCTGGCGGATGCGCGCGGTGGCTTCGAAGCCGCCCATTTCCGGCATCTGCAGATCCATCAGAATGATGTCGAAACGCTCTTGCGCATGCAGCGCCAGCGCTTCGACGCCGTTGCCGGCAATGGTGACGCGGTGGCCCCACCTGGTCAGCAAAATCTTCGCCAGTTGCTGGTTCAGTTCATTGTCTTCCACCAGCAGTACTGACAGCGCCTGCAGTGGCGCCGGCGTCGGCGGCGGCAGCGCTGCGGCCGCGCTGCCCGGCGCCGCCG
>JAQGNM010000531.1 GCA_028291845.1 Massilia sp.
CGCGCGCGGCCGCTCGCGCATCCTGCTGCTCAACCGCGCCGAGGCAGGCAGCGAGCAGGGCGCGCCGGTGCCGGGCGGTTTTCAGGACCGCTTTTGCCTGACCGATGGCGGCTGGCGCTTCAGCGAACGGCGCGGCAGCCTGTGGTTGCCGACCTGACCGCCGGCAGGGCAATCGCACAAACGCGCACACCAGCGCCGACGATAAACAGATTCGATGGAAGTACGCCGCGATTGCGCTAGTTGCGGCGGGCGGAATGCAACAAAATGAATTGTCGCTAAACGATTTATTCATTTTATGACTTCTGACTCCACCGCTGGTTTGCCTGCATCGTCCGCCGCTTGCGCCGCGGCCCCGGCGACAGTGACGATCGCGCTGATCGGCTACGGCGAAGTGGGGCAATTGTTCGGCGCCCAGCTGGCGGCGCTGCCCGGGTTTCGGGTCCGCGCGCACGACATCCTGATGGCGCAGCCGGAGCCTGCTGCGCGGATGGCGCGGCTGGCCGCAAAGGCCGGCATTGCCACCTCGCCCCGTTTCGAGGATGCGGTGGCCGGCGCCGACGTAGTGTTTTCCGCGGTCACCGCCGCAGCCGCGTTCACGGTGGCGCAGCGCGCCGGCACCTTGCTGCGGCCCGGGCAGCTGTTCGTCGATCTCAACTCCATTTCGCCGGCGACCAGGCAGCGCTGCGCGGCCTGCTTCGCCGGTGGCGCCGCCTATATCGAGGCGGCGGTGATGGCGCCGGTGGCCGCGCTCGGCCTGGCGGTACCGATGCTGCTGGGCGCCGGCGCCGCCGACGCCGCCGCGCTGCAGGCCCTGATGGCCCCCGCCGGCATGGCGCTGACCCTGCATTCGACCCGCATTGGCGCCGCCTCGGCCGTCAAGATGTGCCGCAGCGTGATCATCAAGGGTCTCGAAGCGCTGGTGGTGGAAAGCATGCTGTGCGCGCGCCACTACGGCGTCGAGGATACGGTGCTCGCTTCGCTCGATGCCACCTTTCCGGCGATGGCCTGGCAGCGCCAGGCCGACTACATGGTGTCGCGCGTGTTGCGCCATGGACGCCGGCGCGCCGCCGAAATGCGCGAGGCGGCGCTGACCGTGCGCGAGTCCGGCCTGGCGCCGTTGATGGCGGCGGCGGTGGCGCAGCGGCAGGACTGGCTGGCCGACCGCGTCGATGCCGGCCAGGTCAGGTGCGATGAAGACCAGTGGCGCAACGCCGCCGACGCACTGGACCGCGCGGACCCATAGACCAATTTCACGCATGTCGGACGGCGCCGGTGGCGCCGGCACGTCCCCGGACGATATCGGTTGATGCGTGACCGATGCTGCTCTGACGGGTTTATTGCGGCCAGTCGGCCGCCTCATACAACAACATGGCGCAGCAGCGCCAACCTGGAGACTGGAAATGAACAAGACCCCTATCGCGGCAAGCGTGGCGATCATGCTGGCGGCCGTCGTGCCCAATGTGGCGCTGGCCCAAAGCTCGGTGACAATTTACGGCCTGATCGATGCCGGCATCGAGCACGTCACCAACATCGACGCCAGCGGCCGCAGTGTCACGCGCATGCCCAACCTGTCGGCCGGCGCCTTCCCGTCGCGTATCGGTTTTCGCGGCAGCGAGGATCTGGGCGATGGCTTGAAAGCGGTATTCACCCTGGAAAACGGCTTCGGACCCGACACCGGCACGGTCAACCAGGGCGGGCGCCTGTTCGGCCGCCAGGCCTGGGTGGGGCTGGCCAGCAAATGGGGCACCGTCACGCTGGGCCGCAACTACAGCATGATGTTCAATTCCTTCTATGATGTCGACGTCATCGGGCCGTCGCAGTACGGCGTGGGCACCATCGATGCCTACCTGCCGAACGCGCGCAGCGACAACTCGATCGCCTATCGCGGCGTGTTTTCCGGCACCACCATCGGCGCCACCTACAGCCTGGGACGCGACGCCTCCGCCGCCGGCGGGCCGTCGGCCACCAACTGCGCGGGCGAAAACGCCGCCGATGCGCAAGCCTGCCGCAACTGGTCGGCCATGCTGCGCCACGACGGCGCCACCTGGGGCGCGCTGGTGGCCTACGACACCTACAACGGCGGCGTCGGCGCGGCCGCGCCGTTCAGCCCGACCCTGAGCTCGAAGTCCGATTCGCGCCTGCACGCGGCGGGCTACGCCAAGTTCGGGGTGGTGAAGATTGCCGGCGGCTGGCTGCGCCGCAAGAACGAAGCGTCGCTGCTGACGCCCGACAGCGACCTGGCCTACATCGGCACCACCTACAACTTCACCGACATGCTGTCGCTCGATGCCCAGGTCGCGCGCCTGGATGTCAAGAACAGCCCCAACGACACCACCATGGTCGCGGCGCGCGCCAACTACGCGCTGTCGAAGCGCTCGGCGGTGTATCTGCTGGTGGCGCACCAGGGCAACAAGGGCAATGCGGCCATCGCCATCACCTCGGGCGGCAGCACCGTGGCGGGCGCCGCGCAAAACGGCGTGCTGGTCGGCATGCGCCATTCTTTCTGAACGACTGTATATATAAAGAGGAGAATCACATGGCAGAAAATCGCGGGGTCGTCTACATCGGCCAGGGGCATGTCGAAGTACAGTCGATCGCCTTTCCCAAAATGCAGGACCCGAAAGGGCGCAAGATCGAACACGGCGTCATCCTCAAGGTGGTGACGACCAATATCTGCGGCTCGGACCAGCACATGGTACGCGGGCGCACCACGGCCGCCGCCGGCCTGGTGCTGGGCCACGAGATCACCGGCGAAGTGATCGAGGTGGGCAAGGACGTCGAAACACTCAAGCTCGGCGACCTGGTGTCGGTTCCCTTCAATGTCGCCTGCGGGCGCTGCCGCAGTTGCAAGGAGCAGCACACCGGCGTATGCCTGTCGGTCAATCCCTCGCGCGCGGGCGGCGCCTATGGCTACGTCGACATGGGCGGCTGGATCGGCGGCCAGGCCGAATACGTGATGGTGCCTTACGCCGATTTCAACCTGCTGCGCTTTCCCGATCGCGACCGCGCGATGGCGAAAATTACCGATCTGACCTGCCTGTCCGATATCCTGCCGACCGGCTACCATGGCGCCGTCACCGCCGGCGTGGGGCCGGGCACCACCGTCTACATCGCCGGCGCCGGGCCGGTCGGACTGGCCGCCGCGGCCTCGGCGCGCCTGCTGGGCGCCGCCGTCATCATCGTCGGCGACGTCAATCCGGTGCGCCTGGAACATGCGAGAAAGGTCGGCTTCGAGACTGTCGACCTGTCGCTCGACGTCACCCTGGCCGAGCAGATCAGCGCCATCCTGGGCGACGCCGAAGTCGATTGCGCCGTCGATTGCGTCGGCTTCGAGGCGCGCGGCCATGGCCACGGCGGCTCCCAGGTGGAGGCGCCCGCCACCGTCCTCAATTCGCTGATGGAGATCACCCGCGCGGCCGGGCGCATCGGCATCCCCGGGCTGTACGTGACGGAAGACCCGGGCGCGGTCGATGCCGCCGCCAAGCGCGGCAGCCTGAGCCTGCGGCTGGGCCTGGGCTGGGCCAAGTCGCACAGCCTGCACACGGGGCAGACGCCGGTGATGAAATACAACCGCCAGCTGATGCAGGCGATCTTGTGGGACAAGATCCAGATTGCCGAGATCGTCGGCGTGCAGGTGATCAGCCTGGACCAGGCGCCCGAGGGTTATGGCGCCTTCGACGCCGGCGCGCCGAAAAAATTCGTGATCGATCCGCACCGGCTGCTGGCGGCGGCGTAAGCGCAGCAGGGCGGCGCCAGCTGCTTTTGCAGGCGTTAATGAAGGCGACCAGGCGACTGCGTCGCCTTTTTCAATGGTGCTGCGAGCGTGTACGCGCATTTCAGGTATTCCGTTTTCGAAACTCAGAAGCGTTTAATTTCACTATGTTTCAGCCCCCTTATTGCGGATACTAGAAAAAAAGATATAGAAAATATCTAAAAACCCGATAAGGAGACAAGCTTGAACGCACCACATTCGGTCGATATCGCCAAGGCCATCGACAGCCAGCCGATCCGCGCATTCCAGCTGATGGTATTCGCCCTGTGCTTTTTTTGCCTGATCGCCGACGGCTTCGATGCCCAGGCGCTCGGTTACGTGGTTCCGCTGATGAGCAAGCAGTGGGGCCTGACCCCCGCCAAGTTCGCGCCAGCCTTTTCGATGGGCCTGGTCGGCATGGCGGTCGGCGCGCTGGCGCTCGGTTCGCTGGCCGACTATATCGGCCGGCGCTGGATCATCATCGTGTGCGTCGGCGCGGCCGGCCTGGTGACCCTGGCGATGGCGTCGGTGACGTCGCTGCCCGAATTGATCACCCTGCGCTTTCTGGCCGGGCTGGCGCTGGGCGGCTTGATTCCCAACGCGCTGGCGCTCAGTTCCGAATACAGCCCCGGGCGGTGGCGCGCGGTGGTGGTGATGGTCACCGCCTGCGGCATTTCGATCGGTTCGGCAGTCGGCGGCCTGGTCGCCGGCGCGCTGCTGAAAAGCCATGGCTGGCCGATCGTGTTCCAGATCGGCGGCTGCATTGCCCTCGGCCTGGCCGTGCTGACCGCTCTCGCCTTGCCTGAGTCGGTGCGCTTTCGCGCCGTGCGCAAACCGAATCCGGCCAAGATGGGCGCGCTGATGCGGCGCATCGTGCCGGGCCTGCAAGGCAGCGATAACACCACCTATTTCATCGAAGAGGAAAAGTCGACCGGCCTGACCGTGCGCCACCTGTTTTCGCACGGCCGGCTGGCGCCGACCCTGCTGCTGTGGGTGATTTATTTTTGCAGCCTGCTGGAGATCTACGTGTTCGCCAGCTGGTTGCCGACCGTGCTGACGCGCGCCGGCGTGTCGCTGCAATGGTCGGTCTACGCCACCTCGGCGCTGCAGATCGCCGGCACCATCGCCAGCCTGCTGCTGGGCACCGTGCTGGAGCGCTTCAATCCGGGCCGCGTGCTGACCCTGCTGTACCTGTTCGGCGCCTGCGCCGTGTTCTCGATCGGCCTGTCCCTGCATGAACCATGGCTGATCGTGCTGGCGGCGTCCTGCGCCGGCTTCGGCATCGTCGGCGGCCAGGCCGGCACCCACGCGGTGGCCAGCCGGGTCTATCCCACCTTCATGCGTTCGACCGGCATGGGCTGGGCGCTCGGCATCGGCCGGGTCGGTTCGGTGATCGGCCCGCTGATCGGCGGCATGCTGTTGGCCCGCAACTGGCCGGCGCCCGATCTGCTGCTGGTGGGCGCCTTGCCGGCCCTGATCGCCGCCGCCGCCGCATTCGGCTTGTCGCGCCGCATCGGCGGGCGCAACAGCAGCGGCAGCCGCAGCTATCACGATGGCGCGGCCACCGCCCCCATCGAGGCATAAACCATTTTTTTTATCGGAAACAACACATGAACCAGACAAGCACCCCTACCAGCGTCCCTGCCAAGGTCGATTACAAGCGCATCGCCACCGAAGAGGCATTCGCCCCCGCCGAGATGCTGGAGATGTACAAGAAAATTCTCGCCGGCCCCGATCCCGATCCCGGTTTCGTCAGCCTGATGGGCTTTTATATGAGCAGCACGGCGGCGCGCCCGCGCCACATCATCGAGCACTTGACCGACCTCGGCGAGAAGCGCCTGGCGCACATGGATGCGGCCGGCATCGACCGCCAGATCATCGCCCTCACTTCGCCCGGCGTGCAGGTAATGGAAGCCGACACCGCGGTGGCGTTCGCCAAGGTGGCCAACGACGAACTGGCGCAAGCGGTGCGTAATCACCCGACCCGCTTTTCCGGCATGGTCGCGGTGGCGCCGCAGAACCCGCGCGAGGCGGCCAAGGAAATCGAGCGCGGCATCCAGCAGCTCGGCTTGACGGGGGTGATCATCAACTCGCATACCCACGGCGAGTACCTGTCCGACCCGAAGTTCTGGGAGATTTTCGAGGCGGCCGAAGCGAACGACACGCCGATCTACCTGCACCCGAACACGCCGCCGCGCAACATGATCGGCCCGCTGCGCGAATGCGGCCTGGACGGCGCCATCTACGGTTTCGGCGTCGAGACCGGCATGCACGCGCTGCGCATCATCACCGCCGGCGTGTTCGACCGCTTTCCGAAGCTGCAAATGATTCTCGGCCACATGGGCGAGGCGCTGCCGTTCTGGGCCTACCGCCTCGATTACATGCACCGCGCCACGGTGCTGTCCGAGCGTTACGAGAGCATGAAGCCGCTCAAGAAAAAGCCGAGCGACTATTTGAAAGAAAACTTCATCATCACCAACAGCGGCGTTGCGTGGGAGCCGGCCATCAAGTTCACCCAGGACCTGATCGGCGCCGACCGCGTGATGTATGCGATGGATTATCCCTACCAGCACGCCATCGACGAGGTGATTGCGATGGACGGTCTGGCCTTGTCGGCGGAGGACAAGAAGCGCTTCTTCCAGACCAACGCCGAGCGCGTCTTCAAGCTGGTGTGATGGGGGCGGTGTCGGCGGCCGGGCTGGCCACCTGTTCCTTCAGGCAGCGAATAAAAGCCTCGGCGGCGACGCTGGCGGCGCGGCTGGCGTTGACGGCATAGCCGACATCGCCAAAGCTGCAGCGCTCGGCGACGTCGAGGCGCACCAGCAGGCGCGCGGCCAGGAACAGCTGGGCCAGTCCGCCCGACATCAGGCTGAGCGAGCGCTGGTCCATCAACAGCCCCATGTTGGTGATCGGCGACAGCGATTCGATGACGTCGGAAGGCATGGTCAGGCCGCAATCGGCGAACAGCCGTTCGATCTTGGGACGGGCGATCGATTCCGGTGGCGGAATGATCCACGGGTAGGACAGCAGTTCGGCCAGGTGCAGTTCTTCGCGCTGGGCCAGCGGATGGTGC
>JAQGNM010000584.1 GCA_028291845.1 Massilia sp.
ATACCAACGCACCAAAAAATTAACTAAATTTAGGTCATGTCGGGCTGCCCACATGGGACAGGCACCGCGCGCATGCGCGCGTGCCAGTCCCCCTGCTGCCCCCGTCAACTACTTGAACTCTACATTAGTACGCATTACCGGGTACAAATTAAACCGCTCATCCCATGAGGCGTGGCGCTTTGCGAAAAATTCCAGGCGTGCGCGGCCGTTTTTGGCGAAGGCGGGATCGCTGTCCACCATCTTTTTAAATTGCGCCGCCAGCGCCGGGTCGGCCGCCATTTGTTCGCGGGCAACGTCCTCGGCGACATATTCTTCCATGTACTCCTTGCGTTCGAAGGCATTGTTGAACATGCCCCAGGCCAGCAGCGAGTCGGGCGCCTGCGGCTCGAACATGGCCATCACCAGGCGCGCTTTTGGCTGGCCGACCGGTACATACAAGGCGCCGGCGCCGACCGCGCGCGGCTCGCTCTTCCAGGCGCCGGTGACCGCCAGGCGCTGGTGCGATTCGAAGGAGCCGGGTGTAAACGTCGCCTTGTCGGCGCGGAAAGTGTCGACCGCCGCCCGGTCCTGCGCTGTCTTGACGATGCTGTAGCTGATGCCATGCTGATCGAGCTTGGCGGCAACGCTGGCCGCAAAGGCGGCCGGCACGATGTACCCACCGGCGGGCGCGGTCGCCATCAGGTCGGGCAGCACTTCGTCGCGCAGCGGCACGGTCCAGAGCTGCGGCCTGGTTTCATCGTAGCGGGTCATCAGGATGCCGGACACATCCGACGGGGTGCGGGTATAGGCGTAACCCTTGAAATCGACCATGCGCGCTTTATCCGTGGTTTTCCAGCTCAGCGGCACGGCGCTGCCGGCTATTCTTGTGGCGCGGGCATCGGCGGCGGCCGCCGCCTGCTGCCATTCCGCGCCATGCGCCGCCACCTGGTCGAGCACCGAGATAAATGCGTTGTGGGTGATGCGCACGCGGGTCGGGTAATCTTTCCACGAGTGGGTTTCCACCAGCATCGCCATGCGATTTCGCAATTGAAAGTAGCCGGTCGAAAAGCGCGGATCGGAGACGCCATCGGCAAAGCCGGAGGCCGGATTGTCGTTTTCGACAAACGACATGTAATACGACTGCGGCTGCGAGCCAAGTTTGGTGATGTCGGCGATGACGTTCGAGCGCAAGGCCAGTCCGGCCTTGCGAAACTCGGCATCGCCCGAGTACACCGGCTCGACCTGGATCGACACGTCGTGCTCGAACTTGGCGCCGTCGGTGACGTGCAGGTCGACATACACCAGCGGATCCCAGGCGTTGACCAGCTTGAGCATGGCTTGCATTTCGGGGGCGTCGGCCTTGACGTAATCGCGGTTCAAATTGAAATTTTGCGCCGTGGTGCGCCAGCCCATCTCCACCGGGCCGCGCTGGTTGGGACGGTTGTTCGGGGTAAAGCGCTCGTGGCCGTCGACATTAAACACCGGCACGAAAATCAGTACTTGCTTATCGAGCGCGCCCTTGGCCAGCTTGCCATCGAGGATTTCACGCACGGCTTGAAAACCGGCATCCTTGCCATCGATCTCGCCGGCGTGGATGCCGCCCTGGATCAGGGTGACCGGCAGCTTGCGCTGGCGCGCCGCGGCCGCCGTGAACGCGCCCGAGCGGGTGACGATCAGGGCTTTCATGGGCCGCCCTTCCGGGGTGGTGCCGAAGTCGATGCATTTCACTTGCTTCGGCCAAGCGCTTTGAAACGCCGCGCACAGCTGGATCACCTCGTCGTAGCGGCCGGTTTTCAAAAAACCCGAGCGTTCGGACAGCGTGCTCAGATCGGGGGCGGCGTGAGCCATGGAAAACGCGGCGGACAGGGAAAGCAGCAGCACGGAACGGATCATCGACGGTACTCCGGAATAATTTTGACACGGAAATTATAGTCGCCGTGCATAGTCGACGGTGCCGCAAGCTTCGCTGACCGTATTGGCGCGGCTGCGCAGCCTGGTGCTGTTGTTCCGATCGATGTTTGAACCGTTGTAAAGCGCGCCGATCGTCCTAGTATGAAAGGAGGGTTTTCATTTTTTCATACAGGGAGGACGCAATGGACAGCAGCCAGAACAAGCAGGTGGTGATGCAGGCGTACGGGATGTACGGCGCGGGCGATATCAAGGGTGTGCTCGGCCTGTGCGCCGACGACGTCTGCTGGACCAGCCCGGACGTCGAGCAGGTGCCGTTCTCGGGCCAGTACAACGGCCACTACGAAGTGGGCGAGTTTTTCGCCAGCCTGGCCGGTACCATGGACACGATCCAGTTCACGCCGCGCGATTTTATTGCCGAAGGGGACAAGGTGGTGGTGACGGGCAGCGCACGGTGGCACGTGAAGACCACCGGGGCCGAGTTTGGCAGCGACTGGGTGCATGTGTTCACTTTGCGCGACGGCAAAGTGGTGCGCTTCGAGCAGTATTCGGATACCGCGGCGGCGCAGGCGGCGTTCAGGGCGGCGCCGCAGGCGGTGCGCAGTGCGACCGAACTGCGGCATTAGTACCAGGGACAGCCCTGCGTCCGAATGCGGCCCAGCCTGTCCCTCGCTTTAAAAGCCAACTAATCGCTAGCCAACTTGTGGCCAGCCGCCAAAGCTGGGGACAGGCCCGCAGGGCCTGTCCCCGGTGCTTATTAGGCCGCGTGGCTAGTAGCCGCCGGCACCCCAAAGCTTGCCAGCAAGGCCGCTTCCTTCTGCTTCGCCGCTTTCAGATGGCGCTCCTTCACATGCCCGTAGCCACGGATATCTTCCGGGATACTGGCAATCGCCACCGCCTGCGCCAGGTTGTCGGCCGTCAGTTTGGGCAGCAGCGAAGCGACGGTGCGGCGGTATTCTCCGATCAGCGCGCGCTCGGTGCGGCGCTCGGCGGTGTAGCCGAAGATGTCGAGCGGGCCGCCCCTTAAACCCTTCATTTTCGCCATCAAGCCAAACGCCTTCATCATCCACGGGCCGAACTCCTGTTTGACCAGGTGTCCTTCCTTGTCGTGCCTGGCGAACAAGGGCGGCGCCAGGTGGAATTTCAAGGCGATGTCGCCTTCGAACATATTGGCGATTTTTTCCTTGAAGGCGCCGTCGGTGTACAGGCGCGCCACTTCGTACTCGTCCTTGTACGCCATCAGCTTGTAAAAATAGCGGGCGACGGCTTCGGTCAGGCGGGTGCTCGGACCGACCGCGGCTTCGGCGGCGCGCACCTGGTCGACGAAGGTTTTATATTGCTCGGCATACTTGACGTCCTGGTAGGCGGTCAGCAGTTCGATGCGGCGTGCGACCACGTCGTCCAGGGTTTGGGTGCGCTTGAATTCGATCACCTTGGCCGGCGTCGTCATTTTTACCAAGGGCGCCAGGTCGTGCGCGGCGCCGCGGCCCCACGCAAACGCGGCCTTGTTGAACGGCACCGAAACGCCATTGAGTTCAATGGCTTTCAGAATCGACGCTTCCGACAGCGGCACATGGCCCTTTTGCCAGGCGAAGCCGAGCATGAACATATTGGTGGCGATGGCGTCGCCCATCAGCGCGGTGGCGATGCGGCCGGCGTCGATGAAATCGACGTGGTCGCTGCCGCAGGCCTTGACGATTTCGCCCTGGGCGCCGGCGCCGGGAAATTGCCAGTCCGGATTTTTCACGAACGCCGCCGTCGATGAGCCGGTCGAGTTGATCGCGGCAAAGGTGCGCCCTTCTCCCATGCGGGACAGCGCATCGCGGCTGGCCGTGACGATCAGGTCGCAGCCGATCACCAGGTCGGCGCTGCCGGTACCGACGCGGGTCGAATGCAGGTCCGACTGCTGGTCGGCCAGGCGCACGTGCGACATCACCGGGCCGCCCTTTTGGGCCAGGCCGCTCATGTCGAGCACGATCGCGCCTTTACCCTCGACGTGAGCCGCCATGGCGAGTATCTGGCCGACCGTGACGACGCCGGTGCCGCCGATGCCGGTGATCAGGATGCCGTACGGATCGGCCGTCGATTTGAGCACCGGCGTCGGCAGGCTCGGCGGCGCAGTGTTTGCCGATGCGTCGGTCGCCACGGCTGCCTTCTTCGGCTTTTTCAGCGCGCCCCCTTCCACCGTCACGAAACTCGGGCAGAAACCATTGACGCAACTAAAATCCTTGTTGCAGGACGACTGGTTGATCTGGCGCTTGCGGCCCAGTTCGGTTTCCAGCGGTTCCACCGATAAACAGTTCGATTGCACCGAGCAATCGCCGCAACCTTCACAGACGGCCTCGTTGATGACGGCGCGCTTGGCGGGGTCGGGATATTCTCCCTTTTTCCGGCGGCGGCGTTTTTCCGAGGCGCAGGTCTGGTCGTAGATCATCGCCGACACGCCCGGGCAATCGCGCAATTCGCGTTGCACGTCCATCAGTTCGCTGCGGTGGCGCACGGTAACGCCCTCGGCCCACTTGTAGTCGTCCGGGTATTTATCAGGCTCATCGGTGACGACAATGATCGGACCGACGCCTTCGGCGGCGATCTGGCGGCTGATCATGCCCGGATCGAGCGGACCGTCGAATTCCTGGCCGCCCGTCATCGCCACCGCATCGTTGAACAAAATTTTATAGGTGATGTTGACCTTGGCCGACACCGCCGCGCGGATCGCCAGAATGCCCGAGTGAAAGTAGGTGCCGTCACCCAGATTGGTGAACACGTGCTTTTCATTGGTGAACGGGGCCTGGCCGACCCAGGTCACGCCTTCGGCGCCCATGTGGGTGAACGTCGACGTTTCGCGGTCCAACCACACCACCATGTTGTGGCAACCGATACCGGCGAGCGCGCGCGAGCCTTCCGGCACCTTGGTCGAAGAGTTGTGCGGGCAGCCCGAGCAAAAATACGGGGTGCGGTCGGTTTCCGGATTGGGCTTGCTGCTGACGTTGTTCAGCACCAGTTCTTTCGCTTCCAGAAAGGCGATGCGTTCTTTCACGCGCTGCTCGACCGGGTGGCCGGCGCAGTAGTGCGAAATGCGGCTGGCGATGGCGCGGGCGATCAGCGCCGGATTGAGTTCATAGGTGGCCGGCAGCAGCCAGTGGCCATGGCCGGCGGTGCCCTTGTTGTGCCATTCGCCGGTATCGTCGAACTTGCCGACCACGCGCGGGCGCTGGCCGTCGGGCAGGTTATACAGTTCTTCTTTTAATGCGTATTCGAGGATCTGGCGCTTTTCTTCGACCACCAGGATTTCATCGAGGCCCTGGGCAAAGGCGCGCACGCCATCGGCCTCGAGCGGCCAGGTCATGCCGATTTTATACAGGCGGATGCCGATGTCGGCGGCGGCTTGCTCGTCGATGCCGAGGTCGGCCAGCGCCTGGCGCGTGTCGAGATACGATTTGCCGGCGGTGATGATGCCGATCTTCGCTTGCGGGCTGTCCCAGATGATCTTGTTGAGTTTATTGACGCGCGCGTATTCGAGCGCCGCATACCATTTATAGTTGTTCATCCGGACTTCCTGGTCCAGGATGGCATCCGGCCAGCGGATGTTCAAGCCGCCCGGCGGCAAGTCGAAGGTGGTCGGGGTGATGGTTTGCACGCGGTCGGGATCGAAATCGATCACGGCGCCCGACTCGATGATGTCGGTGACGCACTTCATCGACACCCACAGCCCGGTGTAGCGGCTCATGGCCCAGGCATGCAAGCCATAGTCGATGTATTCCTGCACCGAGGCCGGATACAAGACGGGGATGCCGCAGGCGGTCAGGATGTGGTCGGACTGGTGCGCGGTGGACGAGGACTTGGCCGCATGGTCGTCGCCAGCCAGCAGCACCACGCCGCCGAATTTGGAACTGCCGGCGTTGTTGCCATGTTTAAAAACATCGCCGCAGCGGTCGACGCCGGGGCCCTTGCCGTACCACATCGAAAACACGCCATCGTACTTGGCATCCTTGAACAAGTTGGTTTGCTGGGTGCCCCACACGGCGGTGGCGGCGAGATCTTCGTTCAGGCCCGGCTGAAAGTGGATGTTGTGCGCATCGAGGTGCTTTTTGGCTTTGACGGCCGTCATGTCGATCGAGGTGACGGGCGAGCCGCGGTAGCCGGTAATGTAGCCGGCCGTGTTCAGACCGGCCTTGACGTCGCGCTCCTGCTGCATCATCGGCAGGCGGATCAAGGCCTGGGTGCCGGTCATGAAGGCGCGGCCGCGCTCGAGCGTCCATTTGTCGTTGAGGGAAATTTCCTGTGACGGCTGCGGTTCCAGCTGGGCGCGGTCGAGTGGTGCGTTCATGTGTTTGTCTCCGTGATGCTTTGTATTTTTATGCTGCAGTCGTGTCTTTTAGAACGCCGCGCTTGATCTGGTCCAGCTCGATCGATTCGAACAGAGCGCGGAAGTTGCCTTCTCCGAAACCCTGGTCGCCTTTTCTCTGGATGATTTCAAAAAAGATCGGGCCGATGACGTTCTGGCTAAAAATCTGCAATAACAATTCGCGCTGGTTTTCGTTGCTCTGGCCGTCGATCAGGATGCGCAGGCGTTTCAGTTCTTCCAGGTTTTCACCGTGGCTCGGCAGGCGGCGCTCGACCAGTTCGTAATACGTTTCGATGGTGTCCTGGAAGGCGATGCCGGCCTCGCGCATCGACTGGATCGAGTGGTAGATATTGTCGGTGCCGAGCGCGATGTGCTGGATGCCCTCGCCATGGTATTGGTCGAGGTACTCGGCGATCTGCGATTTGTCATCGGACGATTCGTTAATCGGAATACGAATCTTGCCGCATGGCGAAGTCATCGCTTTCGACTTCAAGCCGGTGTGCTTGCCGGCGATGTCGAAATAACGGATTTCGCGGAAGTTGAACAGCGACTCGTAAAAATCCGCCAGTTCCTTCATGCGGCCGCGGTGCACGTTATTGGTGAGATGGTCGATGTAGGTCAGGCCGTTGCCGACCGGATTGGCCTCAGCGCCGGCAATGGCGACAAAATCGACATCGTAGATGCTGATGTCGCCGATGCCGCCTGGCTGGGCGCCGGCGTTCTTGCCGCGCCAGCGGTCGACAAAATACAGCAGCGAATCGCCGACACCTTTAATGGCTGGAATATTCAATTCCATCGGGCCGTTTTTATTGTCAAAACCCCAGGCGCCCAGTTCGAGCGCGCGGCGGTAGGCAAACGCGGCATCGTCGACGCGGATGGCGATGGCGCACACGGACGGGCCGTGCTGGCGGGCAAAGCGTTGGGCGAAGGAATCCGGCTCGGCGTTGATGATGAAATTGATCTGGCCCTGGCGATACAGGGTCACGTCCTTGTGGCGGTGGCGGGCAATGGCGGTAAAACCCATCTGCTCGAACAGCGCGCCCATGGCTTTCGGATCGGGGGCGGCGTACTCGACGAATTCGAAACCATCGGTGCCCATCGGGTTGTCCCAGGTCTGAAATTGCATGCTTGTCTCCTCGTTTTTATACCGCCCAGTATAGTCCCGCAGGCCCGGCATAAAATTTCAAACGATGGCCGCCAAGGTGAGCTTATTGCCATTTAATTGCGTAAAATGACAAGAAACGGAGCAAATATGCCAAAAATTGAGCTTGATAAAACAGATCGTAAAATCCTCGGCATCCTGCAGGCCGATGGCCGGGCATCCAATCAGGACGTCGCCGATGCCGTCAGCTTATCCCCTTCTCCCTGCCTGCGGCGCATCAAACGGCTCGAGGAAGCGGGGGTGATCCGCCAGTACGTGGCGCTGCTCGATCCGACCCAGATCGGCCTGGGCTTGCTGGCGTATGTGAACGTACGGCTGGAAAAATACAAGGAAGGCGCCAACGCCGCCGGCGCGCGCCGGACGTCGAGCTCGCCTCATGCCGATTTCGCCGATGCGGTCGAAAGCTGGCCGGAAGTGGTGGCTTGTTATGCGATGACGGGGGAAATGGATTACCTGTTAAGGGTCCACGTCGAGGACATGGAACACTTTTCGCGCTTCATGATGAAGACACTGTTGATTCACCCGTCGGTGGCGGATGTGAAGTCGAGTTTTGCGTTGCAGCGTATAAAGGATACGACAGCTTTACCGCTGGTGTAGTCAGAAGGGGGACTGGCGCCGCAGGTGCCTGTCCCATTTCGGCGTTGTCGGTACATCAAGCAACGGCCAATGATCCTGGTGCTTTTGATGGTGGTGGTGCATCAAAAATGGGTCAGGCAGCAAGTGCCAGACCCCCTGCTGCAGACTCCCCTACCGCTCGAACAGCTTGGCCGCAGCCCGGTTAGTGGCTTTAAACGTGTAATCAATCGTCGCAAACTGCTCCTCCAGCGCCTCCTGCATCACCGTGCCGGGACTGGGCGGCGGCAGCCGCAGATAGGCATCGGCCTCGCCGCATTCGCGGTGAATCGTCATGCCGGCCTTTTTGGCGATATGCATCATGGTCTGGTTCGACGACAGGCACTGCATATATAAAGTGTCGACGTCGACGTTGCGGCAGTGGATGGCGGCGCGCTGGAACAGTTTCGAGCCGATACCCTGGCCGCGTGCACTGGCGAGCACGGAGACGCCGAATTCCGCGACTTTTTCCTTGGCGGTCACGTCAGGCGAGCTGGTCAGCTGTTCCTTGGGCGCAAACGCCAGGTGGCCCACCGCGACCAGTTTGAAGACGCGGTTGTAGACGCCGTAAATGGTGTCGCGGTTAAAGTCGATCTTGTCGACGTAGGCGATCACTTGTTCGTCGGGCAGCATGGTGCCGAAGCGCAACAGGCGGTCGTCCTTGTCCAGCGACAAGAAATGCTTGCGCATTCTAAAACGGTCGCGCTCCCCCAACTGCTTGACGCGCACGGTCGGCTTGTCGTCGCCCAAGCTCAAGGCTTCGAACCATGCCCCCAGGGGCTTGTGAAAAAAACGCCCGATCATCGTTGCCTCCCGCCCTGATTGTGCACCGCACCAAAACACCCATTGTACAGCGCTATGGTGCCACGGTTTCAATCGGCTGTGCGTCGGGCCACTGCGCGTGCGCGCTCACGGTGTAGCCGGATTTGCCGGCCTGCTTGGTGGCGTACATGGCGGCGTCGGCATCGGCCAGCAGCGAGGCCGCGCCGCGTGCGGCGCCTTCGCGGCCGTGCGCGCTGCTGATGCCGATGCTGGCGGAAATGTTAACCGGCTTGCCACCGGCGTCGACGATGCTGCGAATGGCGTCGAGGGCAAGCTGGGCGATGCGGCGGGCGGCATCGGCGGAATTGACCTGTTCGAACATGATGACGAATTCGTCGCCGCCCAGGCGTGCCAGCACATCTTCCTTGCGCAGGCGCGACTGCACCCGGCGGGCAACCTCCTGCAGCACCAGGTCGCCGGTGCCATGGCCGTGGGTGTCGTTGACGGCTTTAAAACCGTCGAGATCGAAGAACATTACGACCACGGTGTCGTCGCGGCGGCCGGCGCGGATCAGGGCGTGGTCGAGCAGGCGGCTCAGGTGGCTGTAGTTGACCAATCCGGTCAGACCGTCGTGGTGGGCCAGTTGCTCGAGCTTGGCCGACTGCGCTTCGAGCTCGGCGGTGCGCGCCGCCACCCGCTGTTCCAGCGTGTCGTTGGCTTTGAGCAGGCGGCGGTTGGCGACGTCGAGCAGGCGGAAGGCGCGCAGCAGGCGCAGGGCGCCGGCAATCAACAGCAGCAACAGCACGCCCGAGTAGGCGAACAGCCAGCTGCGATATTTCTGCTTTTGCAACAACACTTCGTCGAATTCGCGGTCGAACTGGCGGCTCAGGCGTTCCACGGCGTCGGCGGTGCCGGTATTGGCGATCGCCATTTCCAGGCTGTTCTCGAGGGGACGGTAGCGCAGCACCACGCGGCTGTGCAAAATCAACTTGTCGACGCTTTCGCCGATGGCCGGCGAAAACGCCGCTTTTTGCACCAGCACGGTTCCCAGCGAGTTTTCAATGCGGCGTGCCAGCGCCGGATCGGGCACCAGGTTAAACCGCAGCAGGTCGGCCAACAGGGCATTGAGGGCATCGTCGAGCGCCAGCACCGTGCGGCTGGGCGCCAGCGCGCCTTCGATGCCGGTCAGCTCGGTTTTCATCTCGGTAATGAGGGGCGGCAGCACCGCCAGCGATTCGCGCAGCATGGCGTTGCCGCCCTTGAACTGGCCGACCAGCTTTTCTTTTTCTTCGATGGCCGCCTGCACGCGCGTGAAGGCGCGCCCCGTGGCGGGGTCGCGCGTCATCGACAGCGACTGGCCGAGACTGCGCTCGAGTTGCTGCATGCGCGGCAAGGTGGAGTCGAGCGCGCGCGCACCGGTGTCGAGGCCGATGCGGGAGCGCAAGATGTTGGCATTCCATTCTGCGTCGAGCTTTTCCAGCTCGCGCAAATTGAGCATCACGCGGTTTTGCGCGCCCAGATCGACCGCGGTGGTGCGGCTGAACAGAAACACCAGCAACACGGCCAGCACCAGCAACAAGCCGATCAGCGACGCGCGGCGGCGCCCACTCATGGCGCCCGGACTGGCAAGCGGATCGGCAACTTGATCGGCGACTTTATTGGCAACTACGTGTTCTGAAATCATGCTCGGCTCTCGATACTGAGTCGAAAGCCACAATATCAGTAAGAAACAATTGCCGCGTGGATACTTACGTCTGCTTACGTCTGCTTACGTTTGGCTTGTTCGTTCATCATCGACATTGTCGAGAATGCCAGCTTGTTGCAGCAATTCGGGCCGCGCTCGCTTGACGGCCGCCACCCGCGCCGCGTGCACCGCTTCGCGGATCTGAGCGGGCCGCTCGGCCCATTGGGCGGCAATGGCGCCGGCATCGACCGCGCGCGCCACCTCGAGGGCGGCGGCCAGCAACGGGCCTTGCGGATACGGGCGCTCGGCGAACTCGCGCACTTGCGCCGGGTCGCCGCCGCGGCCGCGAAAATCGCATTCGGCCGCCAGCAGCATTTGTTTGAAACGCTCGGGTTTGCGCAAGCCGTCGCAGCGCTCGAACAGGGTCACCAGGGTATTCGGGCGCAACACCGCTGCGCGGCTGACGTTGCCATGCTCGCGCGCCGTCATCAGGGCCAGATCGCGGCAGTCGTTCGGCACCTTCAAACGCCGGCACAGGTCGCCGATCAGTTTCAAGCCGAGGCCCTCGTGGCCGTGATGGGCCGGCCAGGTGGCGGCCGGGGTGACGCCCTTGCCGAGATCGTGCATGAGGGCGGCAAAACGCACCGGCAAGGCAAAATCGCGGCTGGCCGCGTGATCGACCACCAGCATGATGTGCACGCCGGTGTCGACTTCGGGATGGTGCAGGGGCGGCTGCGGCACGCCCCACAAGGCGTCCAGCTCCGGCATGATGCGGGCCAGCGCCCCGCATTCGCGCAACACCGCGAACATGCGCGAAGGCGCCGCTTCCATCAGGCCCTTCGCCATTTCCTGCCAGACCCGCTCCGGCACCAGCGCATCGACTTCGCCGGCCTCGACCATGCTTTGCATCAGCGACATGGTCTCCGGCGCCACGGTGAAATCGGCAAAGCGGGCGGCAAAGCGGGCCAGGCGCAGGATCCGCACCGGGTCTTCGGCAAACGCGGCGGAGACGTGGCGGAACACCCGCGCCTTTAAATCGGCCTGGCCGTTGAACGGGTCGGCGATGGTGCCGTCCTCGGCGCGGGCGATGGCGTTGATGGTCAGATCGCGCCGCACCAGGTCGTCTTCCAGGGTGACGGCGGGAGAAGTGTGAAAAATAAACCCGTGGTAGCCCGGTGCGGTCTTGCGCTCGGTGCGCGCCAGCGCATATTCTTCCTGCGTCTGCGGATGCAGGAATACGGGGAAATCCTTGCCGACCGGCCGAAAACCCCGTTCGATCATTTGCTGCGGGGTGGCGCCGACCACCACCCAGTCGCGGTCGACCACCGTTCTCCCCAGCAGCGCGTCGCGCACGGCGCCGCCGACGATATAGGTTTTCATGACGATCGCAATTTGTCCGCCATCAGTCCGGCAGATCGGCTTCGTGGAAATCCGCGGTATCGGTTTCAGCCAACCCTTCGCGCACCCAGCGCGCCACCGCGGGATGATTTTCCACCCGCTCGCAATAGGCTTGCAGGGCCGGCGCCAGCGACACGCCATAGGTTTTGAAGCGCATCACCACCGGCGCATAAAAAGCGTCGGCGATCGAAAACGCGCCGAACAGGTATTCGTGGTGGCCGAAGCGAGACAAGCACTCTTCCCAGATTTCGCAGATGCGGCCGATGTCGCCCTGGGCGTCGGCGGTGCGTCCGCGGCCCGGCAGGCGGGCCTTCAAATTCATCGACATGGCGCTGCGCAAGCCGGTAAAACCGGAATGCATCTCGGCGGTGACGGAGCGCGCCATGGCGCGGGCGGCGACGTCGCTCGGCCACAAATGCAGGTCGGGAAATTGCTCGGCGATGTATTCGCAGATGGCCAGGCTGTCCCAGATGGTCATCTCGCCGGCGATCAGCACCGGAACCCGGCCGGCGCCGGAATACTCGGCGATACGCGCAGCGGTGTCCGGCTTGTCCAACAGCACTTTTACTTCGTTAAAGGGAATGCCGAAGGCGGTCAGCGCCACCCACGGCCGCATCGACCACGACGAATAATTCTTGTTGCCGATGACCAGGGTCAGGCCGGGCTGCCTGGCGCGGTCAAGGGTGTGCGACAGGGAAGGATCGAGTTCGGTGGTCTGCATGGCGGGATCGATGAAATTGAAGAAAACCGGCGCTCAGCGGCCGGCGCGGGCGCGAAAATCGTCGAAGCGGTCATGCGGCGACAGGTACCCCGGCGCCACCGCTTCCAGCGCCGTCAGCTTGATGCCGAGCGTCGCCGCTGTCAATGCCTGGATGGCCGGATCGATCACGTTGTCATGCTGCATGGAGTCGAGATTGTCGCGGCTCATCAAGGGTTCACCGGGCAGCAGCTCGAACAGGGTCGCCTGCAGGCGGCCGAGTGCCGCCGGCAGCGCGATGATCGGCCGCGGGTGATGCGAATAGCGTCCGGCCAGGCGCACCAGTTCGGCCAGGGTGTACATGGCCGGCCCGCCCAGGGCGAACACTTGCTGGCGGGTTTTCGGATCTTTTAATGCATTGATGAAGGCGCGGGCGACGTCGCCCACAAAAATCGGCTGGAATTCGGCGTCGGCGCAGGCCAGCGGGATCACCGGCAAGAAGCGCTGCATCCTGGCGAACATGTTCAAAAAATTGTCGCCCGGGCCGAACACCACCGAAGGGCGGAAGATGGTTGCCGCCACCGCCGGCTCGGCGCGCGCCGCCACTTCGCCGTCGGCTTTCGAGCGCTGGTACATCGAGGGGCCGTCGATATCGGCGCCGAGCGCACTCATGTGCAGGTAGCGCGGCACGCCGGCGGCGGCGCAGGCGGCGGTGATGCGGCGCACGATGTCGACGTGGGCGTGCTTGAACTCGGGGCCGTACGGCGTGCCGCGCCGCGAGTGCAGCACGCCGACCAGGTTGATGGCGGCATCGGCGCCTTGCAGCAGGGGTACCAGGTCATCCTTGCCGATCTGGGCCGCCACCACCTGCACGGCGGGCAGCATGCTCAGATGACCGGCGCGCTCGGGCCGGCGGGTCGGCACCACCACGCGGACGCCCTCGCCTGCCAGCTGGGCGATCAGGTGGCTGCCAATAAAACCGTTACCGCCGAATACCACCACTTTGAGGTCTCTCATGCGCTCACTTTTTATTTTGATTACGGCAGTTGGTTGACACGCGCGCCGGCAGGCGCCACCACGCCGAGGCGCGCCTTGAGCGATTGCGGCTTGCGCTCGAACAAGGCGGCGTAGGTGGTGGCGTTGGCCAGCACGTTCTTGACGTAGGTGCGGGTTTCCGCATACGGGATCGACTCGGCGAAAATCGCCCCTTCGATCGGCCCGTTCAAAGTGGCGCGCCAGGTGCGGGCACGGCCCGGGCCGGCGTTATACGCGGCGCTGGCCAGCGGCTGCGAGCCATCGGCGTTGGCCAGCACCATGTTCATGTAGTTGGCGCCAAGCAGGATATTGGTGCGCAGGTCGTTCAGCATGGTGTGGACGAAATCGGTCAGGCCGATTT
>JAQGNM010000594.1 GCA_028291845.1 Massilia sp.
GGCGCTTTGTATGCCGCCGGCAACAATGGCTTTGCCCTGCAGCGTGTCGCCATGGACATGGATGAAGCCACCATTTCCGACTGGGCCATCCCGCTGTTCGGCAAGGTGTCCGGCGTATTGAAAGGCGATGCGCTGCAGAACTACGTCAACAAGGCGGTGCACAATGTACCGATGGAAAAATTAAAAATTCCCTTCGGCGCCGTCGCTACTGACCTCAACAGCGGCCAGCCGATCCTGTTCCAGCGCGGCAATACCGGGCAGGCGGTGCGGGCATCATCAAGCGTGCCGAGCGTGTTTCAGCCAGTAAAAATCGGCAACCGCAGCTATGTCGACGGCGGCCTGGTGGCGCCGGTGCCGGTGCGTTTCGCGCGCGAGATGGGTGCCGATTTCATTATCGCCGTGAATATCTCGACGCAGACCGACAGCCAGGCCACGCTGTCTTCGCTGGAAGTGCTGATGCAAACCTTCAGCATCATGGGCCAGCGCCTCAATCACTATGAATTGAAGGACGCCGACGTCGTCATCACGCCGCGCCTGGGCACCATGGGCGGCGGCGATTTTAATTCGCGCAATCTGGCGATCCTGGCCGGCGAACAGGCGGCGGCGGCCGTCATGCCGGAACTGAAAGCAAAACTCAAAGCCAAGCAGCAACCTAACTAAAAGGAAAACCATGCAATCGAAGCCCGTACTGACCCTGAATGACTGCAAGAAAATCGCCGCCGCCTGTGAAGCGGAAGCGAAATCGAACAACTGGCCGGTGGTCATCTCCATCGTCGACGATGGCGGCCACCTGATCTGGCTGCAGCGCATGGACGGCGCCGCCCCGATCTCCTCGCACATCGCGCCGGCCAAGGCAAAAACCGCCGCACTGGGCCGCCGCGAATCGAAGATTTATGAGGACATGATCAACAACGGCCGCGTGTCGTTTCTGTCGGCGCCGCTGATCGAAGGCATGCTCGAGGGCGGCGTGCCGATCGTCGTCGAAGGCCAGTACGTCGGCGCGGTCGGCGTGTCGGGCGTGAAGTCGTCGGAAGATGCCCAGATCGCCAAGGCCGGCATCGCCGCACTGGGCTTGTAATATGATACAGTTTCGACGATTTTTCGCCGGAACTGTATCACTTTCTTTTCCATTTTTTATGCGTGGATTTCGGCGCTGTCCGGCATCGAATCGGCCGCGCCGCTGCTCTCCAGCCATGCCTGCAATTTCGCCATGTCGCGCACCAGGATCTCGCTGCCTTCGATAAAGCCGATCTGCACCACGTTCTCGCCCGCGCAGGTGAGCTTGTTGACCGTGGGCGACAGTTCGACCATGCGGCCGTAGGCTTTGAAAACCTTGGCCTGCCAGGCGTGCAGGCTGGCGTCTCTGAAACGGTTGTTCTCGAAATAAATCGTCACGGTGCGGTCGGGATTGGCAAAGCCGACCATGCCCGAGCCATTATTGACAGCTTCCCTGACCGCCTCGATGGCGTCGAGGTGGGGCACGAACACGGCGGCGCGGCCGCCCGGGCGCGGGCGTTCCATCGGGGTGTCGAAGCCAAATGTCGTCATCGATCGTCTCTCCTGACTTGGTCGCCTTGCTCGCTCGCGCGAGGCCGGCAGCTCTGCTGTGATTAAAAAATACGCCTCTGTCCCACTGGTAAATGTTCCGCCGTCGATTGCCGAAGCCGGCCGCTTGCGCTATAATTCGGAGGTTTAGCCATTCCACATCTACCGTAGCGACTACCCACCATCCCATCATTCATCGACGTCCTACCCCGAGCGAAACTGGCTCGGTTCGATGGTCGTCGATCTGACGTGGCGCAGCTACGGTAACTTTATCAGGAGTTACCCTTGCCGCCATTTTTTTCTGGCCCTGCCGTCCCCGCCATCCTGGCGCTTGCCGACGGCACGATCTTCAAAGGGATCGCCATCGGCGCCGCCGGCCACACCACCGGTGAGGTCGTCTTCAACACCGCCATGACCGGTTATCAGGAAATCCTGACCGATCCCAGCTATTCCCGTCAAATCGTCACGCTGACCTACCCGCACGTGGGCAACTATGGCATCAATGGCGAAGACGTCGAAGCCGGCAAGGTCCACGCCGCCGGCCTGATCATCCGCGATCTGCCCCTGCTGCCGTCTAACTTCCGTTCCACCCAAACGCTGTCGGATTACCTGAAAGCGGAAAACATCGTCGCCATCGCCGGCATCGATACCCGCAAGCTCACCCGACTGCTGCGCGAGAAGGGCGCCCAGAGCGGCGCCATCGTCACCGGCATGCAGGGCAACGAGCCGTCGGTGGCGCAGGCGCTGGATCTGGCGCGTTCCTTCCCCGGCCTGGCCGGCATGGACCTGGCCAAGGTGGTGTCGACCAAGACCGCCTACCAGTGGCAAGAAACCGAATGGGCGCTGGGCCAGGGTTATGGCGCGCAGTCCGAGCCGAAGTATCACGTGGTTGCCTTTGATTATGGCGTCAAGCGCAATATCCTGCGCATGCTGGCCGAGCGCGGCTGCAAGATCACGGTGTTGCCGGCGCAAGCGACCGCTGCGGACGCCATGGCGCTGAACCCCGACGGCATTTTCCTGGCCAACGGCCCTGGCGACCCGCAGCCGTGCGACTACGCCATCGCCGCAACCGCCGAGCTGATCGAGCGCGGCATCCCGACCTTCGGCATTTGCCTGGGCCACCAGATCATGGCGCTGGCCTCGGGCGCGAAAACCCTCAAAATGAAATTCGGCCACCACGGCGCGAATCATCCTGTGCAGGATCTCGATTCGAAGCAGGTCTTGATCACTTCTCAGAACCACGGCTTTGCCGTCGATCCGGCCACCCTGCCGGCCAATTGCCGCGTAACCCACGTGTCCCTGTTCGATGGCTCGCTGCAAGGTTTCGAGCGCACCGACAAACCTGCGTTCTGCTTCCAGGGCCACCCCGAAGCCTCGCCGGGACCGACCGACGTATCCTATTTGTTTGACCGGTTCATCGGCATGATGCAAACCGCGGAGAAGAACTAATGCCTAAACGTAGTGACATCAAAAGCATCCTGATCATTGGCGCCGGCCCGATCATCATCGGCCAGGCCTGCGAATTCGATTACTCCGGGGCGCAAGCCTGCAAGGCGCTGCGCGAAGA